>JAQUQF010000118.1 GCA_028749105.1 Acidobacteriota bacterium
ACAGGTTGCCGTCTGCCGTATAGGCCACGAAGCGGCCGTCCGGAGAAAATCGCGGGTTCTTTTCGGCCGCCCGGGTCGCGGTCAGACGCCGTAACCCCGGGGAATTCTTTTTATAGACATATATATCGTCTTCGTTGATGAAGGCCAGCCGGTCGTAATCGGCACTGTGATCGGCGGGACGGAGCCAGCCCAGATCTTCCGGACCAGCCGTCTTCAGTGCCGGGGCGTCGAGCAGGATCCGCGAGTTTCCGCTGCGGGCATCGACAAGAAAAACCTTCCCCTCGCGGATTTCGGAAAAGCGGTAGCCATCGAGCCAGCCGTCGATCTCGGGAAGCGGCTTCAATAGCGCTTCCCCCCGGTTCAGGTAGGCTTGCTCGAAGGTCAGCGGCTTCCGCTCTCCGGCGGTAAGGCTGAGGGTGCAAGCCAGCAGGGACAGAATCAGTTTTTTCATCGGCCCTCCGAAAAAATACTACGCCGGAACGCTGCGCAAGGGTCCGGCCCTTCAGATGACGAAGCCGTCGGGGATCTCCATGTCCTTGGGAACAACGGTGATGCCGTCGACGATGCTGTAGCGGTCGTGGGTGAAATTGACCAGCCCCTTCTCGTTCAGGATGCGCACTCCTTCGCCGACGCGCACGTTCTTGTCCAGGATGGCGTTGCGAATGATGCAGTTGCGGCCGATGCCGACCGGGCAGCGCTTGCGCTCGACGTCCTCGGCCTTCTCCTCCAGCCCCTGGTAGTAATCGGCGCCCATCATGACCACGCGCTCCAGGTAGGAGTTGGAGCGGATGACCGAGCGGATGCCGATGACGGTGTTGGTCAACTTGCTGCCCTCGATGATCGAGCCCTCCGAGATCAGCGAGTAGTGGACGTCGCAGTTCTCGATCTTGGAGCCGGGCAGGAAGCGCTTGCGCGTATAGATCGGCGCCTGCTCGTTGTAGAAATCGAAACGCGGGATGGGGTTGGCGAAATCCAGGTTGGCTTCGAAGAACGCCTTGATGGTCCCGATATCCTCCCAGTAGTCAGTGAAGACGTAGGCATATACCTGGTGGTCGTGGATGGCATCCGGGATGACCTCGCGACCGAAGTCCTCCTTGACGTTGTGCTCCAGCAGGTCGATCAGCATGTCCTTCTTGAAAATATAGATGCCCATCGATGCGATGTAGTTCAGGCCCGCGCCGGCAACCTGCTGGTCGAGGTAAGTGTCCGGGGTGAAGAGATCGTCCAGCTGGTGCGTTTCCCGCGGCTTTTCCACGAAGCGCACGATGCGCCTGTGCTCGTCGATCTGCAGGATGCCGAACTCGCCCGCCTGCTCGCGCCGCACCGGCTTGACGGCGATGGTGATATCGGAATCGGTATCGAGGTGGAAGGCCATGAAGTCGCGCAGATTGATGCGGTACAGCTGGTCGCCGGACAGCACCACCACGTGGTCGACCTTCTGGTTCTTGATGTAGTGGATGTTCTTGCGCACGGCGTCGGCCGTGCCCTGGTACCAGTTCGAGTCCTCGATGGTCTGTTGGGCGGCCAAGATCTGCAGGAACCCCTCCGAAAAGCCGTCGAACTTGTAGGTTTGCGAGATGTGGCGGTGCAGCGACGCCGTGTTGAACTGGGTCAGGACCATGATCTTCTTGATGTCCCAATGCAGGCAGTTGGAGATGGGGATGTCGATGAGGCGGAATTTGCCGCCGATGGGGACGGCCGGCTTGGCCCGGAATCGGGTCAGGGGGTAAAGCCTCGTCCCGCGGCCGCCGCCGAGGATCACAGCCAGGACATTCTTCATGAATCAATAATAGTTTTCATGGCAACAAATGTCAACAACCTAAATTTCTTCGAGTTTGCCGCCCAGCAGCAGGTACTTCCTGTCCGTGAGCTCGGCGAGCTTCGGGTTGTGCGTGGCAATGACGGCGCTGAGGCCGCGCTCGGCGATCATACGCTTGAGGACCACGAAGACGCTCTCCCCGGTCTTCCAGTCCAGGCTCCCGGTCGGCTCGTCGGCCAGCAGCAGGCGCGGGGAGTTGACCAGGCTGCGGGCGATGGCCGCCCGCTGCTTCTCCCCTCCGGAAAGCTGATAGGGCATGACCTCCAGCTTGTCATGCAGGCCGACCTCGGCCAGCAGGGCGGCGGCGGCCTCGAGCGACTCCTGCTTGCGGAAGCCATGAATCATGCCTGGCGAGGCGACGTTCTCCAAAACCGTCAGCTCGGGCATCAGGTAGTGGAACTGGAAAACGAAGCCGATGTCGCGGTTGCGATAGGCGGAAAGGCGCCGGCGTCCGAAGGCGGCGATGTCCTCGCCGGCGAAGCGCACCCGGCCGCCATCGGGCGTGTCGAGCGAGCCGAGAAGATGCAGCAGGGTGCTTTTTCCGGAGCCCGACGCGCCGGTGACGGAAACCACGCTCCCCTGCTCCACCCGCAGGCAAAGGCCCTGCAGGATGATCAGGCGCTCGCGGGCGGGCTGCACGAACCCTTTCTCGATATCCAGGGCTTCCAGTATCGCTTCGCTCATGTATCCTCCGCTCTTCTGCCGCTTGGCAGGACGGCGATCACTGTTTCCAGGTGCTGCCGCCAATAATCGTTCATCGCCTCCACCCGCACCCATCCCCTGGAGCTTGGGGCATGGACAAAACGGCCATCACCGATATAGATGGCCGTGTGCCAGCCGTCCTTCAACCTGAACGCCAGGATGTCTCCTGCCACCGCGCGCTTCCAGGAAACGCCACCGGCCAGGTCGGCCTGCTCCCCGGCGCTGCGCGGCAGGCGGATTCCGAAGCAGTCGTAGACATAGAATACCAAGCCGCTACAGTCAAAGCCGTCGATGTCCACGCCGCCATAGACATAGGGGATGCCGGCCAGGCTCTCCGCCAGGGCGACGATCTGCCGGCGCTGGACCAGGCGCCGCGACGGCGCGGTGCGCACTTCGCGCAGAACGCATGCCGAGCAGGCGATCAGCAGGGAGAGCGCCGGCAGGAGCACGTGCCGGCCGCCTCGACGCATTGCTCTGGTCCCCTCCATGGCGATCCTTCCTTTTGTCCCGGGAAACAAATAGTGCGAAAGGGGGGACTCGAACCCCCAGGCCTCGCGGCATCAGATCCTAAGTCTGACGTGTCTGCCAATTCCACCACTTTCGCGCGCCGCAGGCGAAAATAACATCATTCGCCGGGGATGTCAAATTGTCCCGTCTGCGCGGGACGAACGGTCCCGTCTGCGCGGGACGAACGGTCCCGCCGCAGATTTGACAATAGGGAATCGCTCTGCTATGGTTTTCCTATTCTTATTCCAGGGAGGTGAATATGGCCAATCTGAAACCCAGGATTGCCAGGATTCCGTTCATTGCCCTTCTGGCCGTCGCCCTGCTCGCCATCATCTGGCAGGCGGGCTGCCGCATGCAGAGCAAGGAGATCGGCAAGGAGGCCGGCAAGCTGGAAAGGATCAAGGCCGCGGGCAAGATCATCGTGGGCACCAGCGCCGATTACCCGCCCTACGAGTTCCATCTGCTCCCCGAGCTGGAAAGCGCGATGGTCGGAATCGACATTGACATCGCCGAAGCCATTGCCGCCGACCTGAATGTCAAGCTGGAGATCAAGGATATCATGTTCAGCAAGCTCTTCGACGAACTGGCGGCCGGGAACATCGACATCGCCCTGGCCGGCCTGACTCCGACCGAGAGCCGCAGGCATATCGTGGATTTTTCCATCCCCTACTACCAGGCGATCCAGAACATGCTGATCCGCGTCGAAGACAAGGACAGGATCAAGCTGCTGGAAGACCTGCGCGGCAAGGTCGTCGCCACGCAGAAGGGCTCCATCCAGGAGGATATGGCCCGCAACCTGGTCTCCGGCGCCACCTTCCTGCTGCTTGAAAACATCGACGAGCTGGTCGCCGCCCTGCTGCAGAAGAAAGTGGATGCGGTCATCCTGGAGAAACCCGTGGCCGAGACTTTTGCCGCCAATGAAAAAGGCCTGCTGAACCTGGAATGCGACACCGACAGCCTGCCCCTCGGCTCCGCCGCAGCGGTGCGGAAGGGAGACGCCGACCTGCTGGCGCGCATCAATGAAATTCTGGAGAAACTGATCCAGGAGAACAAGATCACCGAGTCGCTCCAGGCCGCCAAAGTCCTCGCCGACAAGGCCTGATTTTTTCCCGGACTACGGCCGGGAAAGCCCGGGTTCCGCGCCGCGGCCGCGGCCCCGGGTTCAGCAAAATCCCTGCTGCCGCTTGTTGAGGAACACCGTGCCATGATCAGCCTGCAGAACATCAGCCTGGCCTACAACGAAAAAAAGATCTTCTCCGCCATATCCTGGCTGATCACCGACAAGAGCCGCATCGGCCTGGTGGGCGACAACGGCGCCGGCAAGACCACCCTGTTCAAGGCCATCCAGGGGGACGCGGCACTGGACGGCGGCGCGATCGAAATCCCCCGCAACCAGCGCATCGGCTACCTGCCCCAGGACCTGGTCGAACTGGAGCCGTTGCCGGTCATGGAGTACCTGAAGAGGAAGACCGGCCACGAGGAACTGGAGCGGAACGTCCACCGAAGCCACGAGCGCGTCGCCGCCGGCGACCACAAGCAGGACGATTTCGCATCCATCCTGGACAAGTTCGATGCCGCATCCGAGGCCTTTCTCCTTCGGGACGGCTACGGCTTCGAAGCCCGGGCGCGGCGCATCCTCAAGGGACTGGGCTTCTCTGCCGGCGACGACCGGAAGAACTGCCGCGAATTCTCCGGCGGCTGGAAAATGCGCATTTTCCTCGCCGTCATCCTCCTCTCCGACCCCGAGATCATGCTGCTGGACGAGCCGACCAACCACCTCGACACCGAAAGCATGGAATGGCTTGAGGCCTATCTGAAAAACTACGGCGGAACACTGCTGGCCATCTCTCACGACCGCATGTTCCTGGACAAGATGGTCGGCCAGGTCGCCGAGCTCGAGAAGGGGCGGGTCACGATCTTCAAGGGAAACTATTCGTACTACCTCAAGGAAAAGGAAAGGAGGGCCGCCGCCATCGAGAAGAAGCGCGAGTTGCAGAAAGCGGAGATCAAGCGCATCCAGGCCTACATCGACCGCTTCCGCGCCAAGGCCAGCAAAGCCTCCGAGGTCCAGAGCCGCATCAAGCAGCTGGAGAAGTTCGACCTGCTTCCCGAGCACCAGAGGGTGAAGCAGGTCCATTTCCGCTTTCCCGAGGCCAAGCGCAGCGGCAAGGAGGTCCTCGTGGCCAGGGACCTGGGAAAAGAATACGGCGGGCGCACGGTTTTTTCCGGGATCCATTTCACGATCTACCGCGGCGACAAGGTCGCCCTGCTCGGGGTCAACGGCGCCGGCAAGTCGACCCTGGCGCGCATCCTGGCCGGCGGCGAAGCCGCAAGCCGTGGCAGCGCCGAATGGGGGTTCCAGGTCAAGGCGGCCTTCTTCTCCCAGGAAAGCCAGCAGAACGTGGCCTACGGCCGCACGGTCTGGCAGGAGGCACGCGACGTGCAGGGGCGGGCCAGCGACCTGGAGCTGCGCAACCTGCTGGGTGCCTTCCTGTTCTCGGGTGACGACATCCAAAAGCCGGTTTCCGTCCTCTCGGGCGGGGAGAAGAGCCGCCTGGCGCTGGTCAAGATACTCCTACAGGACAGCAACTGCCTGATCCTGGACGAGCCGACCAACCATCTCGACGTGAAGACCAAGGAGATGTTTCAGAACGCCCTGCTGCATTATTCGGGGACCATCGTCCTGGTGTCGCACGACCGCTATTTCCTCGACAACCTGGTCGGCCGCGTCCTCGAGATCCGCGCCGGCCGGCTGCACGAATACACCGGCAATTACTCCTATTTTATCCAGAAGCGCGAGGCCGAGATCGCGGCCGCGGCCCGGGCCAGCGAAGATGCCCAGGTGCCGGCACTCCCCGACAGTGCC
>JAQUQF010000119.1 GCA_028749105.1 Acidobacteriota bacterium
CTGGATCATGTCCAGGCCGTTGACCTTCAGGATCATCTCCAGGGCCTGGTCCCAGGGGACCTGCACCAGCTCGCAGGTGAAGCGGCCGGTGACGTCGGGGTCGATCACCATGTTCAGCCCGGAGATCTTGGCGATGAACTTAAGGATATTGCTGATATCGGCGTTCTTGAAGGAAAAATCGTATGGGTCGCCGGAATACTGGGGGCGGCCGCCGTCAACGGTCTTTTTCTCGAACTCGGGGAGCGATTGTCCCTCGGAGGCGGCGGCAGGCTCGGCCTGCTGGGCCACCTCTTCACCGGATTTGGACTTTTCGGGGCCGAAAAACTCGCGGGGTTGGGCGGCGGGCTCGGCAACCTGGGCCAGCAGGACTTTGGCTTCGGGCTTGCCGGTGTCATGCGGCTCGAGGTTCAGCACGGGTTGGACCGGGCTTTCCTGGGCAGGCGGGGCCTGCAGTTCAGCCGCCTGCGCCACGGCCGGGGCCGCTTGCGTCTGCTGCGGATCATCGAAGAAATCGACCTGCAGCAGGCTGCCCAGGGACTGCACGGCAAAGTGCTTGAGGTATTCCAGATCGAAGACGACGCGGTAGACGTCGTCCGAGTTGTTGCCGCCGCGGATGCCCTTGACGTTCTTGAGGTTGACGGCCTTGTTGATCTTAGCCGACCGGGCATTCTTCAGGTCGATGGCCAGCCGCACCGGCTTCTGCTCAATGGGGATGACGCGGTACTCGGTCTCCCGGGAGAGCGCCAGTTCGAAGCGAATGCGCCCCGGCTCCTGGGAGGCCACGCGCACATCGCGGATGCTCACCCGGCTTCCAGTTGCGATTTGGCTGCCTGGGGCGGGGGCCTTCTCGACCTTGGCTGCCGGAGGCGCAACGCTGGCGACTTCAGGCCCCTTCCGTGCCGGGAACTCAATGTAGAGCCCGGTCTGGTTGGTGAACACGCGGTAGTTGGCCTCGCTCTTGAGCATGATCTCGACATCTGAATACTCGGCGGCGTTGCTGATCTTCAGCCCCGCGATTACGGGGGACTCGAAGGTCAGCGCCTCTTTATCGACCTTAAAGTCGACATCCTTGATGCGCATGACCAGCCGGGTGAGGTTGTCCTTCTCCGGGTAGAAGATGTCGGGAATGGGCAGGATCTTGTCGGTCTGCATGTGCAGCTGCACGAAATCCTCACCGGGGAAGAATTCGATCTTGCTGATGGTCACCTTGGCATCGAGTCCAAGGCCGACGAATAAAATGAACAGTATCAACAAAATTCTACTTGTCGCTTGTTTCATTTTCGTTCATCTCCTCCTCTTCAGGATTTAACGTCTTTATTAGTATGCGGTCCCTTTGTCCAGCCAGGGCCACGGTCAGGCTTTTTTTGAAACTCACCGAATTCCTGTCCATGGCCACGACTTCGCCGTCATAGACCTTGTCGCCGATGCCCACCACATAAGGCCGAGTGTCGGGGCCCTTGAGCAGTGCCTTGAATACGCCCTGAGCGAAGACAATGCCCTCGAGCTCCAGTTCGTCGATCATCAAACCGGCGATCCCCTCAATGGCCTCGCGGTTCTCCTTGACGCTCTTCCCCTGCAGCAGGTTCCAGAAAGGGTCGCGGCGTCCTTCCGGGTTGTAGACGAATTCCCCCGGCTGGATGCTGATCATCTCCGCATTGTCGTCGCTCGCCTCCTCCGGCAGGTCCTTGGGGACCTCCTGTCCCGATAAGAACAAGGGGACAAACAATAGAAAAACAAGCAGGATTTTCATTAAATACCTCCTAATCCCTCATCGGGAGCGGCGGCCCTCTGCCGGGGGGCGGCACGCTTGACTGGGGCCTTGGGCGTGCTCTCGCGGTAAATATAGGTAGACGCGATGAAGCTGGCCGAGATGGTGTAGTCGTAGCTCAGGCTTTTCAGCGGTGAGATTTTCAGGTTGTTGATGGTGAAGATCTTTTTCATCCGCGACACCTGGTCGAAGAAAATGCCCAGGTTGTGATAGTTCCCCTCCAGGCTGATGGATATCGGCCATTCATAGTAATAGTCGCGGGCGGTCTCCTGGTTGAATGTGAAGGTGGAGGTTTTCAGCCGGGCGTTCGAGGCGATGGCCTGGATCTTGCGCAGGTGCTGGGCGAACTCCTTCTTTTCGGGGAGGATGCCCTTGAGTTCTTCAAGAATCTTCTCGTTGGCCGCCGCCTCTTCCTTCAGCTTTTCCAGCTTGCTTTCGTTCCTTTCCGCGATGCGGATCTCCTCCTGGAGCTTCTCACTCTGGGCGACGATGCCATTGATCTCGTCCTGGGTCGGAGAATAGACGAGAAAATAGAAGATGCCGAACGCGACAGCGCCAATAATCAGGAAGACCAGCAGTTGCCCGTACCAAGGTAAATTTTGCAGTTCCATGGTTAACCCGCCTTGTTCGGTTCGCCCTGGCGAACGAACGCGCACGTGATGGCGAACTCAAAGATATCGATGCCGCCCTCCTTCTTGCGGGAGGTCGACTTCAACTGGACATTGGTGAACAGGTTGGAGTTTTGTAGGTTGTTGACCAGGTCGGCGATCAGGTTGTTGGACAGCGCCTTGCCGTTGATGCTCACGGCGCCGCCGCTGAAGCCCAGGCTGGTCAGCCAAACCCATTCGGGCAGGCTGCGCGACATCTTGTCCATCATCAGGACGGCGTCCTTCTGCTGCAGCTTCAGTTCGCCTATGATCTTGATCTTGCCGTCGAGCTCCCTCTTGGTGGCCTCCATCGTGGCCAGCTCCTGAAGGACCTTTTCCAGCTCGGCCTTGCGCAGGGTCCGTTCCTCGAAGAGCTTTTTTTCCGAGGCCAGCTTGTTCGACTGCAGGAAATACATCAACCCGATGGCGAGCACGGTGATCGCGACGGCGCCGGCAATGGCCGGAACGCTCAGTTTGCTGGGCTTGGCCTCTTCGGCATAGCTGACTGCAGCCGCTCCTCCGCCGCCGGCAACCTCCTTTTTTTCCGGTTTTAATAGGTTGATATTGATCATTTCGCATCCCCCACGGCCCTGAGGGCCAGGCCGACGGCGACCGTGTACACCGGGGCCATGTCTTTGATGAAATTCAGGTCAAATTTTTTATAATTGATGTCGATATTGTTGAACGGGTTGACCACTTCCACCGGGATGTCGAATTCCTGGGAGAAGAAATCGGTGATCGCCTCCAGGTTGGCGCTGCCGCCGCTGAGCAGGATGTTGTCGATCCGACCTTCGGTGGTGTTGGAACGGTAGAACTCGAAGGTCTTTTTGACCTCGTTGCGCAGGTCGTTCAGCACGATATTGATGATCGGCTTGACGGCGGCTGTGGAAATGCCCTCGACCGCCCGGCCCTTCTTGACGGCCTCGGCCTTTTCATATTTGAGATTCAGCTCCTTCTGCAGTAGGTCGGTGAACTGGTTGCCGCCGAAGGCGATATCGCGGACAAAGACGGGTTGGCCGGCCTTGGAAATGATCACGTTGGAAATGGAGGCGCCGATGTTGATGATGGCCAGGACCTTGTCCCGGTACAGATCGTAGTTGAGCAGGACGCAGTTCAAGGCGGCGAAGGAATCAAGGTCGACGATGTCGGCGGACTTGCTGGCGCTGGTGATCACGTTCAGGTAGTCATTGAGCTTCTCCTTGCGCACGGCCGAGAGGATGACGCCCACGCGGTCGGGAGGGGAATCGGGGGATTCGATGATCTGATAGTCGATGTTGACTTCGTCGGGGGTGAAGGGAATGTGGGGCCGCGCCTCCCAGAGGATATGTTCGTGCATCTCGTCGGGATTCAGGCGCTGGACCTCGATCCTCTTGACAATGACCGAGCTTCCCGAAACGGCGAACGCGATGTGGTTGCTCTTGGCCTTGCAGTCGTAAAACACATGCTGGATGGCCTCGGCGACCGCCGTCGAATCCATGATGCTGCCCTCCACGATGGACTGGTAGGGGACAGGCTCATAGCCGATGGAGACAAGTTCGTAGCGTGTTTCCCCCCCCTTCCTCTTCGCCTTCAGCTCCACCAGTTTCAAGGCAAATGAACCTATGTCAAGTCCAATGATGGGTCTTGATTTTTTAAAACTGATTAAAGCCATGGCACTCTCCACTGTATGTAATTTTCATACTGAAAATTTTTTAACATAATGAAAATTAAAAGTCAAGACAAATTTGTTTTTTTTATAGGTTTATCGGGGATATGGAAATGCAGACAACCCCGACAGCCAAAACAGGCCTTGATTATGGAAAATCATCGTTGTAGATTTCCTATAACTATAGTTATTTTTGTTGTGAACCTGAAGGGGAATTTCAAAGGAATTTCCTTGATTTTAGTGCTGCCAAGGCGGCTGTCGCGGATATCAGGCGTTTTTTTCGAGATCGGCCAGGTTTTCGATGTTGACGATCTGAAGTTGCCGATTTTTGTCGCGGGCAGCGCGCTTCAGGAGTCCGGCCAGCACCCTGCCGCTCCCGATTTCGGCGAAATAGGCGGCCGTCGGGTCGGCCAGCAGCGCTTCCATTGTTTCATGCCAACGAACAAGCCTGGAGACCTGCTTTTTCAAGCCCTCGCGCGCCTCGGCGGCGCCGGTGACCCGTTGCGCCTGCCAATTGTTGATTACCGGGAAGCGAGGGGCGGCGAACTCGACCCGGTCAAGTTCCAGGGAGAGCTTTTCTTCGGCCGGGAGCATCAACTCCGAATGGAATGGTGCGGAGACCGGCAGGAAAACCGACTTGACCCCCAGCCGCCGAACCGCCGCTTCCACCGCTCCCTTTTCTCCCGAAATAACCACCTGGCCGGCGCTGTTCCAGTTGGCCAGGTTGACCACTCTCCGCACCCCATCGGGATCAACGGGCAAGTCCGCAAGCTCGCGGTTCACGGCATCCAGGACGGCCCGGATGTCGTCAATGCCGGCTCCAATCAGGGCCGCCATGGCCCCCTTCCCGACCGGAACGGCCTCCTGCATGTACTTGCCGCGCTTATGCACGAGAAGCAGGGCGTCCTCAAAGCGGAACACCCCCGCGCACAGCAGGGCCGAATATTCCCCGAGGCTATGCCCGGCGGCCAGCAACGGCTCCTTCCCCAGCAGCGTAAAAAGGATATAGGACACTGTGAGCAGGGCCGGCTGGGTATTGAACGTCAGTTTCAGTTCCTCCTCCGGTCCGTTGAAACAAAGGCGCGAAAGGGGGTAGCCCAAAACCTCGTCGGCGCGGCGGAATGTTTTTTGGGCAAATTCGCTCTTTTCGAAAAGGTCCAGTCCCATGCCCACGGCTTGCGAGCCTTGGCCGGGAAACAAGAAAACTCTGTCATTCATCGATCATTTCTCCTTTGCATCCATCTTCTTCAACAGCAGGCGGCCGAAACCGCCCTGGCCCTTGGCATTGCGTATGCCCATCCATAACTCATCCGACAACAGTTCACGGTCGGCGGGCCGCAGCCGCAGGCGGCGGAAAACATCCCGGATCATGAACCCTTTCCAAAGCGGCACGTCAGGATGGCCCTCGCCGCAGATCTCGATCTCTCCGGCGCCAGCGGATGCCACATGGAAACGCAGGCGGAACGGGAACTTCTGATCCACCAAGACCAGCGACTTGACCTGCTTTTCCAACAATCCTGCCGCCTGGTTCAGATCGGCCGAAAAATCCAGCTCATCCCCTACCCATTCAGCAGGGAGGGCGGCGATCCCTCCCGGTGTCGTGTCAGCGGGAAGGAAGCGGTGGTTGAGCAGCTTCAGCAGGTTGGCCAACATGGGGAAAACTTTAAAATACAGGCCTGTCTTGGCCGGATAGTGGCGGTAGCGCGGTTCCAGCCCGACCAGGAAATCGCGGTAGAAACCGGAAGCGTCCCGCTCAAATGCGAAAGAATTGGATCCTGGGTTCAGCAGAAAGGGAAATTTCT
>JAQUQF010000120.1 GCA_028749105.1 Acidobacteriota bacterium
ATCCAACTCACACCGGCTCATCTGTACCAATACCTCTGTCCCTGTCTGTTTGCGCATCCCCGCATCTTACCCCAAAAGCGGACATCTCTATTTTGGACAAAGCGGACATTACTACTTTGGACTAACAAGGTTGCGGCGCCACTTTCCATTTCCTGCCTTTCAGTGTATAATCCTTTTTCGATCAACTTCTTTGCGGAGGAATCTTCCCGTGGAAAAGCGTATAGAAAGAAGAAGGCAATATTCTATTGACCTACTGTACGGCAGCAACGACACCTACAGCCCCGGAACCGCCTGCAATATCTCGCTGCACGGCATGCTCATCCATGCCGAGAACAAAATCGTGCCCATCAACCACGAGATCAAGGTCCTGATGACCATCGACGGCGAAATTGTCTCCCTGCTCGGTATCGTCTGCTGGAACAGCGAGATCCTCGACCTGAAGCCCGAGGCCGACAAGTGCCTCGGCGTCTTCATCCCCGATCCGCACCCCGAATACATCAAATATCTCGGCCGCCTGAATTGAGCCCCCAGCCCCCTGCCTCGGGGGACTGCCAGCG
Organism: Acidobacteriota bacterium; assembly: GCA_028749105.1. Classification (GTDB taxonomy): domain Bacteria; phylum Acidobacteriota; class Aminicenantia; order UBA2199; family UBA2199; genus UBA2199. Next base: position 558 of record JAQUQF010000120.1, read on the forward strand.
GCGGTTGGGAGCACTCCGTATTTGTTGTCTATTGCAAGACGAACGTCACATTCAAGTCAAACGTGAGGCGAACCACCTTGCCATCCCTGACAAAGGGCTCGAATTTCCACTGCTTGATGGCCTTCAGCGCGGCTTCCTCCAGTAGCGGCTGCGGTTTTTCTTCTGGCAGCACCCTGACCGCGGCCACATTTCCCTTTTCATCGATCGTCACTTCGATCTTGACCACACCCTGGAGCCCCTGCTTCGCAGCCTCCTTGGGGTATTCCGGATTCACCATCTTGACGACCTTCGGGTCCTCCCTGGAAACAGCGGGCGCGTCCTCTTGCAGGGAAAACGTGATGCTGACGTTGAAGATGATTGTCATGGCCTTGCCGTTGATGCGGTACGGCTCGTACTTCCATTGCCGCAGCGCCGCCACGGCGGCCTTTGCCAACAGCGGCTGGGGAGATGGCGTGGGCAGGACCCTGACGCCGACGACATCGCCGGAGGCATTGATGGTGGCTTCCATTTCCACGACTCCCTGAATCTTCTGCTTGCGGGCTTCCTCGGGATAGACCGGATCCACCTTGCTGACGATCTTGGGACGCTTCTGGGCATCGAGGCGGACCGCATTCTCGGACGCTGCCGGGACGCTTGCCGCCAGCATCCCCACAGTGGCGCAGATCAGAAATATTTTTTTCATTTTATTCTCCCAGGGAAGCTCCATATTTTTCCTCATGCCCCTTCGTCGATCCTGGCATTGGTGATCTGCAGTTGGATCAAGTAGGCGCGGCCGGCGATGCGCCCCGATATGAAGGCGGCATTCATGGCATCCTGGCTGCCGCTGATGGTGACCACCATGGTCGGCAGCGGTGGGGGCACGCGCTCCCGGCGGGGCGCCATCCAGGGAGGATAAAGGAAGATCAATGCCGCAACCACCGCAGCGGCCACCGCCATGCCCCATGCCGGCACAAGCCTCAGCCGGCGCGGTTTCGCTGGCAGCGGCTGCAACCGCGGCTGGAAATGAAGGCCAGCGGTCCATTCCTGCAGACCGGTCTTCAGGACTTCGCCCAGGGCGCGACGCGCGGCGAGGAAGCGGGCACATTCGGCGCACGTACGGCCATGGAGTTCCATGACAGTGCTCTCGTCTGCGTTCAGCTCACCATCCAGCCATTCTTCCAACCGGTTACGATACTGTTTGCATTTCATGGATATCCTCCCGCCCGTGAGCCGGGTCCCACTCCCGGGGCAGCTTGTCCCGCAGGCGCTTCAGCGCCTCGTGCAGCCGCGACTTGACCGTTCCGGACGAAATGCCAAGCAGTTCGGCGATCTCGCCGAGCTTCATCTCCTCCCCGAAGCGGAGCATGAGTATCTCGCGCTGCTTGGCCGGCATTCCGTCCAGCAGCGCCGCCAGCCGGAAGCTTCGTTCCTCGGCCTCGGCGGACCACTCGGGGCCCAGGTCATCCGACTCGACATGGAGCCGGTCGGGCAGGGCGACATGGTGCCGCTGCCGGCGCAAGTGGGAAAAGCAGAGATTGCGCAGGATGCCGTAGAGCCACGTGTACAGGAGGCAGTCGCCGCGAAATTCAGCCAGCGCCGGGATGGCGCGGCAGAACGTTTCCTGGACGAGGTCCTGGGAATCGCTGCGGTCGCGGCAAAAAAAATAGGCCGCCCGCAGCAGACGGTCGCCATGGGCGTCCAGCATCGCCGCCACGGCTCCGGGGTCGCCTTGTTGCAGCAGCGACAGGGAGAACGTTCCCGCTTGTTCCATCTGCCCCTTAGAGCATGCGGCCGTGAAAAAGGTTCATTTTTGCACCATGTTTTTTCGCCGGCCGTTTTTTCTGCAGTGGGATACGGCTGCGCAGGTGCGAGGAGATGGACGCCTGGATAGCGGTTCCCTAGAAAGCAAGAGAGCTTTTGACAAAAAAGGGGGCGGCCGCGATGCGGATCCGCCCCCGTGATGGAAGCTTAGAACTTGACGATAACGAACGCCCGGGAACGCACGACCTTGAAGTCGTCGTAGTGACTGCCCCCGATCCAGTCGTTGCCGGTCGCATAGTCGAAGATGTACCCGACCTGCAGCCCGGCGAACTCGGTCTTGCCCAGGAAATAGAGCTTGTTCTTCTTGCTGGAGAGATCGGCGCCGCCGTAGGTGATGCCGTCGTCGTAGATGCAGTAGCCGAGCTTGGCGTAAATCTCGTCGGTGATCTGGCAGCCCAGCCCGATGTCGTAGATCCACTTCTTGCTCTCGTAGTCGTCGCTGGCGGTCAGGACACAGGCGTTGTCCTCGTCTTTGATCATCTTGATCTTTCCGCTGACATCGAAGGCCCTGCCCAGGTTGAATGCGTACTTGAAGCGCAGCAGCCCGATGAATGTGCTGCGGTCCTGGTCCTCGTTCCAGATGCGGGCATTGACCGGGTAGACATCCATGTCCCGCCCCTCCCCGTTGGAGTTGTAGCCGATGCTGGTGACTTCTGCGGTCAGGTCGAGGCCGCTCTTGCTGAAGCTGGCGATGCCGGTGAAGCCCTTCCAACCGATGACGCTCTCGTAGGGGACCTCATCGAACTGCGTCTCGCCATTATCGGCGATCGGCGACACCGTCTGGCCGAAATTGCCTTCATAGCCGATCCAGTCCTGGGTATAGCGCCAGTTCTCGCCGGCGCTCCAGGCATTCCAGCGGCCCGAGACGTCGTCGCCCTCGAAGCCCTCGGTCAGCAGGACGTCCTGCTCGCGGCGTGAGGACATGATGGAGATGTAGTCTTCGCCGATGTTGAAGTACTCGAAGGATAGGTTCAGGCCGACCTTGAACGGGTCCTGCATCAGGGCGGTCACCTTGAACATGCTGTCGCTGCAGTCCTTGGCCGGCATGCTGTTCCAGCCGCCCCAGTTCTTGGTGTAGTTCTCGGCCAGGTAGGTGGTCGAGGCGTTGGCGAACACGCCGTTCAGTTGCAGGAAATCGACGGGATTGGCGTCGGCCTCGACGGAAAAGATGGTGCTCTTGAAGCGGTCGGTGGAATCGATCCCGTCGCGGGAATTGCTGTCGCTGGGATCGACCTCGAGGTCGCTGGTGTAGTAGGCGATCAACCGCACGTCGTACTTGTTGTTGGGTTTGAAATCGATCTTGCCGGCGTAGGCGTAGTCCTTGTTGATGTAGAGCTGGTTGTCGTAATCATTGCCGGCGGTGCGCCAGCCGGGGCCAGCCCAGAGGGACGGCAGGCTGATGCGCGCCAGGTCGTAGCTGACCGACTTGGCCAGCTTGGCGCTCAAAAAGAGCCCGGCGGCATTGTCACGGTCGATGTAGCGCAGGCGGCCGATGGTGTAGGGGCTGAACATGGCCAGGTCGCTGGAGCCGATATGGATCCTGTCGACGATGCCCTTCAGCCAGTCGGGGGTGCGCACGTCGGCCCAGGAGCCGCGCAGCTTGAACAGGCCCGGGCGCTCGATGTTGCCGTTATAGACGTTCATGCTCCAGAACGTGGCCCAGTAGTTTTCGCGGTAACGGCTCTGGACGCGGGCGCCGACTTCGATGTTGTTGGACACCTTGGCCAGCAGGTTGAGCTCCAGCTCGGGAGCGACGCCGTTGTGGCCATGGGTGTGGTTTGTCCCCTGCGTGTTGTCGTTCTCATGCAGGAAGTTGATGAACAGCTGCCCGGTGGCCTTGAGGCCGAACTTGTCGCTCTTGGCGGCCTTGGCCGCTGGGGCCACGGGGGGCGCCGGGGCCTCGGGGGCCGCCGCCGGTTCGGCCGGAGCGGCCGCCAGGTCCATGGCCTTGTTCAGGTAGACCATGGGCAGCTTGACATACACGTAGCCGGCCGGATCGTCGCCACTCACCCAGGTCGACATGATCTTGTGCTGCAGGTCGGCCTCATCCTTGCCGCCCTTGCCCGAGGAGACCAGCATGTCGAGGAAGTTGGGGTCGCCGTCATAGTCGCTGCCGCCGCCGAAGCGGTGCTGGCCCTCGTACTCGTTGAGCTTGCGCACCAGGATGGAATTCCCCTCGGGAAAGCCCTCATTGGAGGTCAGCAGCACCTGCCAGCCCCAATCCTCGCTGACATCGGCGCCCAGATCCGACTTCTGGATGACGGCCGTGAAGCTCTTGCCGCGCGGGGTGATGCTGACCGGGACGATGATGTCGCGTTCCGTGTCGGCCGCCTTCATCTTCACCTCGGTCTTGACCCTTGAGCTCGGCTGCGGGCTCATGATGACCGCCTTCTCCCAGTAGCAGCAGGGCAGGAACTCGGCGTTCAGGCCGGGCAGCGCGAACTGGTGGCCGCTGCCGGCCTTGCCGTCCATGTCGATGAAGACGAAGGCCTGCTGCACGCTGAAGCCGCTGGCCATGTTCCAGGGGTTCTCCAGCCCCGCCCCCACGTTGACGGTCAGTTCGACCGTGCTCCCCTTGTCGTTCACGGTGAAGCCCGTGATGTCAAAGGAGCCGGGCTTGTAGACCGGGTCGGTGGGATAGATGAAACTGCCGCTGCCGTTGTCATCGCCCGCCGGGTCCTTGAAGGAGATCTCCTTCTGAGCCAAAACAGGCATGGAAATGACCAGCAGGGCAAGGAACAGAAGTAATCCGACTTGCTTTTTTATCATAGTTCCTCCTTTTAACCCTTGACACTTCCGGCGGTCAGGCCGGAAACCAGGTATTTCTGCAGGACAAAGAAAAGCGCCACGATGGGCAGGGAAACCAGGATGGCGCCGGCGGCGAACAGCCCCCAGTCCTGGGCGAACTGGCCCACGAAATTGCGCAACGCCACCGGCAGCGTGTAGCTGAGCTCGCGGTTCATGAAGGTCGCGGCCAGGATGTATTCGTTCCAGGCGGTCATGAAAGAGAACAGGGCCGTGACTGCCAGCGCCGGCTTGGCCAGAGGCAGGATGATCTTGTAGAAGATCAGGGTGCGGGAGGCGCCGTCGATCAGGGCCGACTCCTCCAGTTCCTTGGGGATGGTATCGAAATAGCCTTTCAGCATCCAGACGCTGAACGGGATGGCTGACGTCGAGTAGACGAGGACCAGGCCGGCCAGGTTGTCCAGCAGCCCCAGCCAATTGACGATCAGGTACAGGGGGATCATCATCAGGGTGCCGGGGAACATCTGGGTGATGAGAAAGGAGAGCAGCCCGGCGGTGCGGCCCGGGAAGCGGAAGCGGGAAAAGGCATAGCCGGCGGTGGCGGCCAGGAATATGCCGATGACGGCCGTGGCGGCGGCGACGATCGAACTGTTCAGCAGCCAGATGAAAAACGGTTTTTTGAACAGGATGTAATTGAAGTTCTCCAGGGTGGGCTGGGCGGGAAAAAGGCTGAGGGACAGGGAGAGCCATTTCTGG
>JAQUQF010000121.1 GCA_028749105.1 Acidobacteriota bacterium
CCCACCCTGGCCGTGCTGGCGCGGAAGGCGCTGGGAAACAGGGCCACCGCCATCTTTGTCAACAACGGCCTGCTGCGCCTGAATGAGGAGCAGGAGGTCCTGGACAACCTGCGCCGGCGCCTGGGGCTGAAGGTCACCTACATCGACGCCTCGCGCCGCTTCCTGGAGAACCTCAAGGGCATCGCCTCCCCGGAGCGCAAGCGCAAGGTCATCGGCAAGACGTTCATCGACGTCTTCTACTCCGGGTTGAAGGACTTCGATTTCCTCATCCAGGGGACGCTCTACCCCGACGTGATCGAGAGCAACCCGGTGCAGGGGCCGTCGCAAACCATCAAGACGCACCACAACCGCGTGCGCGAGGTGCAGCGGCTGGAGAAGCAGGGACGGATCATCGAGCCCTTCCGCTTCCTGTTCAAGGACGAAGTGCGCCAGGTGGCGCGGTTGCTTGCCGTCCCCGCCGACATCCTCGACCGCCATCCCTTCCCCGGCCCCGGCCTGGCCGTGCGCGTGCTGGGCGCCGTCACGCCGGCCAAGCTGGCCGTGCTGAAGCAGGCCGACGCCATCTTCATCGAGGAGCTACGGCGCAGCGGCTGCTATGGCAAGGTCTGGCAGGCGTTCGCCGTGCTGCTGCCGGTGCGCAGCGTCGGCGTCATGGGCGACGAGCGCGCCTACGGCAACGTCGTCGCCCTGCGCGCCGTGACCTCGACCGACGGCATGACCGCCGACCGGGCCGTCCTGCCGCCGCAGGTGCTGGATGCCGCCGCCAACCGCATCATCCGCCGCATCCCCGCGGTCACCCGCGTCGTCTACGACATCACCTCCAAGCCGCCGGCGACCATCGAGTGGGAATGAAGCGCTACATCCACCTGCACGTGCACTCGGAATACAGCCTGCTCGATTCCTCCCTGAAGATCGACGACATGCTGCGCAAGGCCCGCGACTTCCAGATGCCCGCCGTGGCCCTGACCGACCACGGATCGATCCTGGGCGCGGTCAATTTCTACAAGAAGGCCCTGCAGAGTGAGGTCAAGCCCATCATCGGCGCCGAGCTCTACCTGGCGCCGGGCTCGCGCTTCGACCGGCCCAACCGCCGCGAGGACGAGCTGAACTATTTCCACCTGCTGGCCCTGGTGCGCAACGACCAGGGCTACCGCAACCTCTGCGAGCTGATCACCGCCTCCTACCTGGAGGGCTTCTACCGCAAGCCGCGCATCGACAAGGAGCTGCTGGAAAAGTACAGGGACGGCCTGCTGGTCATGTCGGCCTGCATCCAGGGCGAGCTCCCCTACCACCTGCTGCGCGGCCAGCCGGAAAAGGCCAGGGCGGCGGCGCGCTGGTACCGCGAGACGTTCAAGGACAACTTCTTCATTGAGGTCCAGGACCACGGCCTGGCCGAGCAGAAGCAGGCGCTGCCGCTGCTGATCGACCTGGCCCGGGAGATGGACATCCCGCTGGCGGCGAGCAACGACGTCCACTACCTCACCCGCGAGGACGCCGACGCCCGCGAGATCCTCATCTGCCTGCAGACGACCGACGTCATCTCCAACCCCGACCGGCCGATGAAGAAAGAGACCGACCAGATGTATTTCAAGTCCGGCGAGGAAATGGCCAAACTCCCCTTTGCGGCCGTTGCGCCGCAAGCCCTGGCCAACACCTTCGAGATCGCCTCGCGCTGCAACTTCGAGTTCAAGCTGAAGAAGTACTTCCTGCCCGCCTTCAAGACCCCGGGCAAGCTGAGCGTCGACGACTATTTCGAGAAGCTGTGCCTCGAGGGCTTCGAGCGCATCCAGCACCAGTACCTGACCAAGGCCAAGCACCTGAAGCACGGCCCGGCCGAATACGAGAAGCGCCTGAAGTACGAGATCGAGAAGATCCGCGAGATGGGCTTCCCCGGCTACTTCCTCATCGTCTGGGACATCATCCGCTTCGCCAAGGAGAGCGGCATCCCGGTCGGCCCCGGCCGCGGCTCGGTGGTGGGCAGCCTGGTGGCGTTCGTCATGGGCATCACCCAGATCGACCCGCTGGAGTACGACCTGATCTTCGAGCGCTTCCTCAATCCCGAGCGCATCAGCCTGCCCGACATCGACATCGACTTCGACGCCGAGCGCCGCGAGGAGATCATCACCTACATCCGCGAGAAATACGGCGAGGACAACGTGGCCCAGGTCGTCACCTTCAACCGCATGAAGGCCAAGCTGGCCATCCGCGACATCGGCCGGGTGATGGAGGTCAAGCTGGCCGACGTCAACCGCCTGGCCAAGCTGGTCCCCGAGGGCCCCAAGGTGGAGCTGCAGGACGCCATCGACCGCACCCCCGACCTGCAGCGTGAGATCAAGCACAGCCAGGAGTTCGTCAAGCTGATCAACTACGCCCTGCGCCTGGAGAACAACATCCGCAACACCGGCAAGCATGCCGCCGGCGTGGTCATCGCCCCCAGGAAGCTGACCGAGTTCATGCCGCTCTACAAGACGCGCGAGGACATCACCACCCACTTCGAGAAGGAGGAGGTGGAGAACATCGGCCTGCTGAAGATGGACATCCTGGGTCTGAAGACCCTGACCATCATCAAGAACATCCTCAGCGAGGTGCGGGAGCGCGAGGGCAAGGCCATCGACCTGGAGAACCTCAACCTGCTCGACGCCCGGACCTTCAAGATCTTCCAGAAGGGCGACACCGACGGCATCTTCCAGTTCGAGAGCTCGGGCATGCGCGATTACCTGAAGAAGTCCAAGCCCACCCGCATCGAGGACCTGATCGTGCTCAACGCCCTCTACCGCCCGGGGCCGCTGCAGTCGGGCATGGCCGACGTCTACGTCAACCGCAAGCTGGGCCGGGAAAAGGTCAGCTTCATCTTCCCCGAACTCGAGGAGATCCTCAAGGACACCTACGGCATCATCGTCTTCCAGGAGCAGGTCATGCAGATCTCGGTGCGCATCGCCAACTTCTCCATGAGCGAGGCCGACGAGATGCGCAAAATCATGGGCAAGAAGGACGTGAGCAAGATGCCGGCCCAGGAGAAGAAGTTCCTGGAGCGGGCGGCGAAAAAGGGCTACGACAAGAAAAAACTCGAGGAGCTCTTCGGCCAGATGAAGACCTTCGCCGAGTACGGTTTCAACAAGTCGCACGCCACCGCCTACGCCTACCTCGCCTATCAGACCGCCTTTCTCAAGGCGCACTACCCCGTCTACTTCATGGCCGCCCACCTCAGCTCCGAAGCCGACAAGACCACCACCTCCTCCAAGATCATCCAGTACATCTCCGAGAGCAAGAAGATGGGCATCGACATCCTGCCGCCGGACATCAACAAAAGCCGCGAGGCCTTCCGCGTCGAGACGGACGGCGCCGTGCGCTTCGGCCTGATCGGGCTGAAGAACGTGGGCAGCGCCGCGCTGGCCATCATCCTCAAGGCCCGCGAGGAGGGCGGCGAGTTCAAGAATTTCAACGATTTCGTCGAGCGCATCGACCTGGCCAAGGTCAACAAGGGGGTGCTCGAGAGCCTGATCAAGGCCGGGGCCTGCGACGGCTTCGGCCTGAAGCGGCGCGTCCTGTTCGAGAGCATCGGCGAGGTGCTGCGCCGCGCCGCCGCCATCGGCCGCAGCCGCAGCCGGAACCAGAAAGCGCTGTTCACCGATGCCATCGCCGACGACTACATCCCCCGCGAGATGCTCGCCCTCGAGGAGTGGCCCGAGAGCGAGATGATCAAGGGCGAGAAGGAGAGCGCCGGCATCTACGTCAGCCACAACCCGCTGGAAAAGTTCAGCAGCGAGATCCGCAAGGTCTCCAACACCACGGTCATGGCCATCCAGACCCACGACTTCAAGGGCGAGGTGATCAAGCTGGGCGGCGTGGTCACCGAGTTCGCGCGCCGCACCTCCAAGAAGGGCGACGCCTACGGCGAGATCTTTTTCGAGGACCTGACCGGGCGCATCAAGGTGCTGTGCTTCAAGGACCGCTGGCGGGAGCTGGAGAAGGAGCTGAAGGCCGACGTGCCCTACTTCCTGGAGGGGCGCAGCCGCTCGGGCGGCTCCGACAACGAGAGCGAGGAGACCGTCTATTTGGAGAACCTGCAGGAACTGGAGGCCATGCTCAAGAAGAAGGCGCGCAAGATCGTCATCACCATCGGCTACGACCTGATCGACGAGGCCTTCAACGAGAAGCTGATGCAGAAGCTGGAGAAGAACCGCGACTCGGTGCCCTACATGATCGTCATCATCCACCCCGACGACGCCCGCGTCGTGATCAACTCCGAGCCCGGCCAGGGCATCCGCGCCACCGCCGCCATGAAGAAGGACATCGAGAAGCTGACCGGTCCGAACTCCATCGAGATCCTTTTCTAGCCCCATGAAAGAAAAAAGCGAAAGCGAACTCCTGGCCGCGGCGCGGGAACGGATCACGTTCTTGAACAGCGAGCTGAAAAATTTCAGCGCCCTGGTCCACAACTTCGACGCGCCGCCCAGCGAGCTGCCCGAGGTCCCCTGGATCGACGTCTACGGCGAGTCGCTGCCGCGCAACGGCAAGGCGGGCGGCGACCACATCATCTACGTCGACTTCAAGAAACGCTACAAGATGGACAAGCTCATCCGCGAGGCGCCCGACGGGCTGAAGGAGAAGCTGCGCGCCACCGCCGCGCGCGCCGGCATCGTGGTCCTCGACGTGGAGGGCCACGACTACGGGGCGGCGTTCATCGCCTCAGTGTTCCACCAGGCCTTCCTGCTTGGCGTCTCCTATGAATTGAAGTTCTTCGGCGAGATCACCACCACCCTGTTCGAAAACATCAACACGCGCTTCTACAACTCGTCGGGCATTCACAAGACCCTGACCATGGTCTACGGCGAGATCACCGAGCGGGGCACGTTCCGCTTCCTGTCGGCCGCCCACCCGCCGCCGCTGGTGTTCTCCAACCAGTTTGACCGCCTGGCGCCGATCAGCGAGGACCGGTTGATCTCCTTTCCCCAGATCGGCACCATGCCCTCGCGCGGCAACAGCGAGAAAACGGTGCCGCTGCTCGGCGTCAAGGAGAAGTACACGGTCAACGAAATCAATTTGATGGGGCGTGGCGACATCCTGGTGCTCTACACCGACGGCCTCACCGACCATCGCGACGCGCAGGGCGGCAAATATTTCCCCGTGCGGCTGGAGTCGGTGCTGCGGGCGAACAAGACACGGCCCGCCCGCGAGATCTTCGAGCGCATCAAGGCCGACATGCTGGCCTTCAACCCCAAGCCCGACGACGACATCACCGTGGTCGTCATCAAGAAGACATGAACGACACCGCCCGCGGGGCGCAGGAGGAAACATGACGCTTGACACGACGTTCGGCAGCGACAACCACTCGGGAGTTCATCCGCGCGTTCTGGAGGCGATCGCGGCGGCCAACGCCGGCCCGGCGGTGGCCTACGGCCTGGACGCCCACACGGAAGCGGCCATGGCCCGCTTCCGCGAGCACTTCGCAAAAAACATCGACGTCTACATGGTCTTCAACGGCACCGGGGCCAACGTCGTTTCGCTCTCCACCCTGGCGCTCCCCTTCCAGGCGGTGATCTGCAGCGAGCACGCCCATATCAACGCCGACGAGTGCGGCGCGCCCGAAGCGGGCGCCGGCTGCAAGCTGCTGGCCGTGCACACCGCCGACGGCAAGCTCACCTGCAACGACATCGCCCGCCACCTTCAGGGGCGCCTCGACCAGCACCGCGTGCAGCCGCTCGTCGTCTCCATTACCCAGCCCAGCGAACTGGGCACGATCTACGGCTGCGAGGAGGTAAAGGAGATCGCCGCCTTCTGCCACCACCACGGCTTGTTCCTGCATATGGACGGCGCCCGCTTAAGCAAC
>JAQUQF010000122.1 GCA_028749105.1 Acidobacteriota bacterium
CGTCGCCGCGACCGGACCCAACGGCTGGACCGACTTCGATCGCGCGGCATCATACACCAACTATGGCCAGTCGGTCGTCAGCGTGGCAGCACCGGGCGGCGATTACGTCAATGCCAGTTATTACCCGTACGACATGGTGCTGAGCCCGGGAACCGCCACCGGCTACTATTTCGCCGCCGGCACCTCCATGGCGGCGCCGCATGTCTCCGGCGTGGCGGCCTTGATCGTGGGCAAGTACGGCAAGATGTCGCCGGCCGAATTGAAGCGGCGCATCCAGAACAGCGCCGATGACATCCTCAAGCCCGGGGCCGACCCCTATTCGGGCAAGGGGCGGATTAACGCCCTCGAAGCCACACGCTAGAGGACATCACATAGCATCTGATGGGGCGGTCCTTCGAGGCCGCCCCATTTACATTCCAGATCACACGCACCAAGTTCCAGATAAATTCCCATATTCAATGACCGAATGACCCAAACAAAGACACGACGCTCTAGAGGACTATGGTTTTGGACATTGGAATTTGGTGATAAGTTTGTGCTTGTGAATTTAACTTCTTACTCGTCACCTGTCTCTGCGCTCCGCCTGGCGAACGCCTTCAGCGCCTCGGTGTCGTGCGCGTCCGACCCACGAGTCATTTTCAAATGGAAGCGTTCGGCCAGCTCGCGCAGCCCGGCGACCATCTCCTGCTCGGAGGCCAGGTCGGGAAACGGCGGCTGGGGATCCTTCTCCTGGAAATAGGGATAGTCCACTTCCAGGCCCGCCAGGCCGAGCGGCACCAGCTCTTCCAGGAAAGCGGCCAGGGAGATGTCGGTCTCCTTGACCATGTAGCCCGGGTGGGCCAGGACCGCCTCGCCGCCGGCAGCGATGATCATGCGCAGGGCGTCAACGATGGGCAGCTTGGGAACGTGGATGTTCACCTGGGCGTTCTCCGCAAGCCAGCGGGCGGCCTCGCGGTACTCGGGGAAGAGCCCCTCATCGAGCATGGCATGGACCAGGTGCGGCTTCATCAGCGAATCGCGCTGCCTCAGGAGGACCTTGCCGCGCTCGACGACCTTGCGGCCGAAGAAGCGGTTGATGTCCTCGAGCTGCCGCAGCACCCTCTGCCGCCGCAGGCCCTGGACCAGGCGCAACCGCCCGTTGATCGCCTTGTCGTCGATCCGGAAGCCGTAGCCCAGCAGGTGGAGCTCCTTGTCCCGGTAATTCACGTCCAGCTCGATGCCGGACACCAGCTCGATGCCCAGCCCCCCGGCTGCGGCAAAAAGGTCGCCCCAGTGGCGGTAGGCGCCCAGGGCGTCGTGGTCGGTGAAGGAGACCTGGGCCAGGCCCAGTTCCCGGGCAACGGCCAGCATTTCCAGCGGCGTGCAGTTGCCGTCGGAGACCAGCGTGTGCAGGTGGAGGTCAATGGTTCGATTCATAAGGGGCTAGTCTATCATACTTTTTCGTAACGCGTAACGCGTGACGAAGAAGAATCAAATTCCAAATCTCAAGCACCAAGCACCAAATAAGCACCAAAATCCAATGACCGAATGACCCAAACGAAAAGAAGAAACTAAAAAGTGCTTTCGTTTGGGACATTGGAATTTGGAGCTTGGAATTTGTTTGAGATTTGGGATTTGTGATTTGGAATTTAAGTCTTACTCTTCCGCGTCACACTTAACGCGTCACGTATCACGATTTTTCAACGACCTTCTTATAATTCTCCGGATCGGTGTCTCCCTCGGTGTTGACCAGCAGGACCCTGGACGTGGGGCCCAGCGGCAGCCGCGAGCGGATGGCCACGAGCTTGTCGACACTGGTCAGGGCGAGGAGGGCGGCGAGTCCCGAGGAGCCCGATTCGCCCGAGATGATCGGCGGGTCGTCCTTGAGCGGGTGGCGGTAGCGGCGCATGGCCTCTTCGGCGAAGCGGTCGCCGACGGCCAGGAAAAAGGGATAGGCGTCGCGCACGATGGGCCAGGCCAGCGGCGAGGGGACGCCGCAATTGAGGCCGGCCATGATCGAGGTCTGCCTGCCTTTCGTGGGCAGCGGCTCGCCCTTGCCGAAGCGCACCGACTCCAGGAAGCAGTCTGACGACACCGGCTCGATGCAGATGAGAAAAGGGCGCTTGGCGCCGTAATGCTTGGCGTAATAGAAGGCGCCGGCGGCGGCCAGCCCCCCCACGCCGGCGGGCAGGATGACCGTGTCCACCCCGGTCTTCATCGGCCCGTGCAGCAGCCCCTCCAGCTCGGCGAAGATCGTGGTGTAGCCGAGCAGGATCCAGCCGGGAACCTGGCGATAGCCGGGGTAGGCGGTGTCGGAAATCGCCTGCCAGCCGTTTTTTGCGGCATCGCGGGCGCAGCGCTCGACGCAGAGGTCGAACGTGCCCTCGACCAACACCACCTCGGCACCCTCGCCGCGGATGTTTTCGATGCGGGCCGCGACCGAGTCGGCGGGCATGTAGATGACCGCATTCTGCCCCAGCATGCGGGCGGTCCAGGCGACCGCCCGGCCGTGGTTGCCGTCGGTGGCTGCGCAGAAGGTGAACGAGCCCAGTTTTTCGAGGACCTTCTTGTCCTGGAAACTCGCCGGCGTGAAAGGCTCGTCGAAACGGGCCCGCCAGCGCTCCTTCAGGAAGCGGTAGATGGCGTAGGAGGCGCCGAGGGCCTTGAAGGCCTTGATGCCGAAGCGCTGCGCTTCGTCCTTGACCAGGATCTCCGCCAGCCCCAGCCTGGCGGCCAGCGCCGGCAGCGAGCGCAGCGGCGTCGGCGCGTAGCCCGGCAGGGCGCGGTGGAAGGCGAGCATGTCGTTCTCCTGCAAAAAGGCATAGTCGTTGCCCGTCCACTCGGGTTTCGCCCGGCACAACTCGTTGAAAGCGTATTCACACATCGGTCTTTCCTTCAGTCTTCCCTGAGGGCGGCCGTTTCCTCGGGGGTGCGCTCGCGCATCGCCAGGGCGCCCGAAAAGCACTTTTGGACGCAGATGCTGCAGCCGATGCACTTGGCGGCATCGGTGACCGGATGCTTCTCTTCGTTCAGAGCAATCGCCTGGTAGGGACAGCGGCAACAGTTGCCGCAGCTGAGGCACAGCTCCTCATCGCAGCTCGAGATCTTCTTCGTTGCGGAGAGCTCCATGAAGCCGGTGACGGGCCCGGGCAGCGCAGCGCCAATTAGCTTGTCCATCGACGGGATGCCCCGCTCGCGCATCAGCGAGCTCGTGCCGTTGACCAGATCGGCGAAAACCCCGTAGCCGTGCTTCATGACGATGGTGCAGAACTGGACGCTGCGCGCGCCCAGGGCCAGGAAATGGGCGGCCGCCCGATAATCCATGGGGCCGCCGTTGCCCGAGACCGTGACCCCCAAGCCGGCCACCGACGCCAGCGTCAGGTTGCTGATCGGGGTGACGCCGTCGCCGCTCATGCCCACGACGATCCCCTCATCCCATTCGGGCTTCGTCCCTGGCCGGAAACAGAGGGTCGGGAAGGTATTGGCCAGGGTGATGCCGGCCTTCTTGCCGGGATATTTGTCCAGAACATTCTTGACGGCCTTGACGATGACGGCAATGGAGGTCACCGCCGCGGTCAGCTTGAAGAGTTTCGGCACCTGCGGCCGGCCCGCATCCATGACCCAGCCGATGATCTTGGCGGTCAGCGCCGCGTTTTGCGAGACGATGTCGCCTTCGGTGCCGTCGCCCCCCTGCGGGCAGGAGAGGCTGTACTCGATGCCCATGGCGCCCGCGTTCTCCAATTTGCGCGTGTTGCCCTGCCAGACGGCCCTGTCCCTCTCGTCGTCGCCGGTCACCGGGCCGCCGGTCGAAGCCATGGTCAGCCGGTCGGGATAGAGTTTGATGAGCCGGCCGATCTCGCCGCACACGCGGTCGAGGGAGTGGCCCGAGACATTGTCGCAGTTGCCGTAGGTCAGCTCATTGAAGGCGTGCATGTAGGCGCCCGGAATGTGGATGGGGACGTTGTCGAAGGCGGTCTTCATCACGCCGCCCGACCAGCCGGCGTCGTAGGCCTTCTTCATCTGCTCAAAGCCGTCCGACGGCGGCGCGGCCGAGAGGAGGAAGGGGGTGGAGATGCGGCGGCCGAAGAAGTCGCATTCCAGAGGCACGGGCATGGCGACGTAGCCGCGCAGCTCGACAACGCTCTTGACCCGATTGGCAATCGCCGGCTTTTTGTCCTGACGCAGGCAGGCATCGATCTCGAGCGCCGCGTTCTTGCCGGCAGCGACGGCTTCGACGACGGTGGTGGGGCCGTTGACGCAGTCGCCAGCGTAAAAGACCCTGGGGTCGGGCGATTTAGCAAACCGGGCACGGGCGCCGATGGCGACGATCACCGCATCGATGTCCTTGCGCGCCTGGCGCGTGCCAGGGACCTCCCTGATCTCCTTCAAGCTGAATTTCGCTCCCGCAGGCAGGGCGACCTTCATGGTCTCCAGCCCGGTGATCTTGCCGTTCCTCTTGCTTATGGCGCTGACCTTGGTCCGGCCCGATATTTCGATGCCGCTGGCCAGGAGCTCGTGCAGCTCTTTCGGCGTGAGGGGCATCTCGCCGATCGCCTCCAGGGCGATCATCTCCACCGCGGCGGCGCCGCTGCGCTTCGCCGTCATGGCGCAGTCGGCGGCGACGGCGCCGCCGCCGATCACCGCCACCCGGCCCTTCAGCCTGAATTTTCCCGGATTTTCCAGGTAAGCGAGGCCGACGACGGCTAGATCTTCATTTCGCACGCCGAGGGCAATGGGCTCCGTCAGGCCCGTTGCCGCCAGGACCGCGTCATATCCCTTCTTGAGCAGAGACTGAGGGTCGCGTATTTCTGTCTTGAGCTTTATCCCGATGCCGCCAAGGGAGGCGGCGAACTCCAGGTCCCGGCGCAGCATCTCCTTTGCGAGACGGAATTCGGGGATAAGGTTGCAGGCGCCGCCGGCGGCCGCGCCCTTTTCGAAGATGTCGACCCGGCAACCGAGTTGGGCCAGAACCGCAGCGGCGCCGATGCCGGCCGGGCCGGAGCCCACGATGGCCACTTTTTTGCCGTTGGGTCGCGCCTTGGCGAATGCGGCGATGCCGCCCAATTCGCGCGCTTTTTTGACGATCGTCGCCTGCACGGCGGGGATGTTGACGGCGGAATCCAGCTTTTTGTGGACGCAGGCGGCCATGCAGAACTTGTCGGGGCAGACCAGCCCGCAGACTCCCCCGAAGGGGTTGTTCTTCATGATCTGCGCCGCCGCGCGCCGGATATCCGAGGCAGCGAAGACGCGGGCCGCCATGATGAAGTCGGCGGCCGAGCAGTCGGCCGGGCATTTTTCCCGGCACGGCTTCTCCTCGCAGAACTCGCACTTGGCGAACTCGCTCTTCAGCTGGGCGTCGGTCAAATACAATTCATTCCGTTTTTTCGCGTTCTGTTTCACATTGATCACCCATCCCCGTCATGTGCGGGGTTAAAATGCCTTCATTAAAAAAACAAGCGTGCGGGCGAGAGCCTAACCGCGGCCGCCCATGGTCAGGGCCATGATAGCCTTGGCCGTGTGCAGCCGGTTCTCGGCCTCGTCGTAGACGATCGAGATGTTCTCGTCGTCGATCACGTCGTCGGTCACCTCGCGATTGCGGTCGGCGGGGAGCGCGTGCATCAGCTTGACGCTGCGGTCGGCCAGCCCCGCGCGGCGGCGGTCGAAGATCCAGTCCTTGTGTCCGGTCAGGCGCGACGCCATCTCCTTTTTGCACTCGGACTCGTTCTTGAGATACTCGTCGACGCTCCAGGCGCCGAAGCCCCCCCAGTTTTTGGGGATGACCACCT
>JAQUQF010000123.1 GCA_028749105.1 Acidobacteriota bacterium
CGCACCTGGGCCGGCCCAAGGGCGAGGTGATACCCGAATGCAGCCTGGCGCCCGTCGCCAGGCGTCTTGGAGAGCTTCTCGGAAAAACCGTGTCCTTCTGTCCTGAAACCGTGGGCCCCAAGGCGGAGAAAGCCAAGGGCAGGCTGAAGCCCGGCCAGGTGCTGCTCCTGGAGAACCTGCGCTTCCATCCCGGAGAGACCAAGAACGACCCCGCCTTCGCCGCCGAGCTGGCCAAGGGGATCGATCTCTATGTCGATGACGCCTTCGGCGCCTGTCACCGCGCCCACGCTTCAATCGACGCCATCACCCGCTGCGTCCCCATGGCTGTGGCCGGCCTCCTGCTCAAGAAGGAGATCGACTTCCTGCGCCTGGCCACCGACGATCCCTCTCGTCCCTACCTGGTCATTCTCGGCGGCGCCAAGGTCAGCGACAAGCTGCCGCTGCTGAACCACCTGGTGACCAAGGCCGATACCATTCTTGTCGGCGGGGCCATGGCTTATACCTTCCTGAAAGCCAGGGGCATGAACGTGGGGCATTCCAAGGTGGAAGAGGAGTGCCTTGCCACCTGCCTGGATATCCTGCGCCAGGCCGAAGCCCAGGGCGTGCGCTTCATCCTGCCCAAGGACCACATCGCCGCCGTCACGATAGAGCCCAACATCACCCTGCGCATCATTCGCCCGGACGAGGAGATCCCCGGCGAGATGATGGGGCTGGACATCGGCCCCGAGACCGTCGAGCAGTTCAAGACCGAGATCGGCCGCGCCAAGCTGATCTTCTGGAACGGCCCCATGGGGGTATTCGAGGTGGATACGTTCGCCGGCGGCACAATGGAGATCGCTGCGGCGGTGGCCGCAGCCAAGGCCACGACCATCATCGGCGGCGGCGACTCGGTGGCTGCGGTTAACAAGGCCGGCGTGGCCGAACGCATCAGCCATATCTCGACCGGCGGCGGGGCGTCCCTTGAGTTCCTTGCCGGGGACAAGCTGCCGGGGATCGAGGCGCTTGCGGAGGCGCAATGAGAAAGGAATACCTGATCGCCGGAAACTGGAAAATGTTCAAGACCGGTGCCGAGAGCCGGGAATTCGTTCAGGCCCTGGCCCGTGATTTCACCGCCGCCCCCGGCCTGACCGTGGCCGTCTTTCCACCCTATACCGCGCTGGAAGCGGTCCGCGGCCTGGACCCCAAGGTGCGCATCGGCGCCCAAAACCTTTTTTACAAGGAAAACGGGGCTTTCACCGGAGAGATCTCGCCACTGATGCTGCGCGACCTGGCTGAGTACGTCCTGGTCGGCCACTCCGAGCGCAGGCAGATCTTCCATGAGAGCGATGAGGACGTGAACCTCAAGCTGCTGGCGGCTCTGCAATTCGGCCTGAAACCGGTCTTTTGCGTGGGTGAGACATTGTCCGAGCGGGAGTCGGGGCGAACCATGGACAGGATTCAGGGGCAGTTGGACAAGGGGCTGGCCGGCGTCAACGAAGAGGATTGGGCCCGGATCACCGTCGCCTACGAGCCGATATGGGCCATCGGTACCGGCCGCAACGCCACGCCGGGCCAGGCCCAGGATGTCCATCACGCCATCCGTTCCTGGCTCAATGAAAAGGCGCCGGGAAACCGGGTCAAGGTCCTCTACGGCGGGTCGGTCAAACCCGATAACAGCCTGGAACTCCTCGCGCAGGAAGATATCTTCGGGGTCCTGGTCGGCGGCGCCTCCTTGAAAGTGGAGTCGTTTTCTGCTATAATCCACAGCGGACTGACACTTCTGAACGCATAGGAGGCAACGTGGAAGGCGTCTTACTGTTTTTTCATATAGTCGTATGCCTGCTGCTGGTGATCGTCGTACTGCTGCAGAGCGGCAAGAGCGCCGACCTGGCCGGAGCTTTCGGCGGCTACGGCAGCCAGTCGACCTTTGGCCCGCGCGGCACGGCCACGCTGCTATCCAAAATGACCACGACGCTGGCCATCCTGTTCATGGTGACCTCGCTGCTCCTCCAGATCATGGCCGCCGGCAAAAACCGTTCCGGCTCGGTGCTGCCGAAGGAGAAGCCGGCCGCGGCGCAGACGCAGAAATCGGAGGCCCCCGCTCCCCAGCCGCAGGGAGAGCCAGGCAAATAGCCAGGCGGATTTCGTTCCGAACGTTCTTCAGGAACCGTGAATTTACCCATACATGCCGGGGTGGTGGAATTGGTAGACACGCAAGCTTGAGGTGCTTGTGAGCATTTGCTTGTAGGGGTTCGAGTCCCCTCCTCGGCAAACCATGGAGAGGTGCTGGAGTGGCCGAACAGGGCTGCCTGCTAAGCAGTTATCCCGGGTAAACTGGGATCGTGGGTTCGAATCCCACCCTCTCCGTTCTCTTACCTTTGATTTATCTCAAATCATAGATTCCCGATTTTTCATTTGATTAAATAAACCCTCAGGGTGGGGTTCGAACCCACGAAGAACTGGGTTCGACCGATTTTGGCGAGCAGCCAAAATCAGCACGCCCGAACGCAGTGAGGGCGCCGCTTGCGGCGAGCGGCCCATAGCGGGCCGCTCGTGCATCCCACCCTCTCCGTTTCTTCCTTCTTCTCCATTCTTTGAATATTGACTTGCCTGCTTCCTTATGCTACGAATAGAGCATGGAAAAAATCGTCGGCACTGCGTTGCGGAAGGAGCGTGAGGCGCGAGGCGTCTCCCTGGCCGATATCGCCAACGAGACCCGTATCAGTACCCGCTTCCCGCAGGCCCTTGAGGATGAGGATTTTGATTTATTTCCCGGAAAATTCTATGTTCATTACTATATCAAGAGTTACCTTCTTGCCTGCGGCGCCGACGATACGGCGTTTTTCAATACCTACCAGGACTATTTGAAATCGGCAATAAAAGACGGTGGCGAGCTCCATCCCGACCAATACATGCATAAGGTCGCCTACGCCAAGTTCCGCAAGAAACAGAAGATCCTCATTGCCGCTGCGCTGCTGGCCGTTCTTGCTTTGCTGGCCTACCTGCTTCTCGGTCCGCCGCAATTGCTGGGCAGGCTGGCCCCTTCTGGCACGCAAGAAACTCTTACTATCCCGGCTTTTTCGGCCTCCCTGCTTCGACCCGTTGAAAATTACTGCCTCGACGAGGCGCCCCTCACCGCCGCCCTCTCCTTCGATTCCCCCTGCTGGGCCCAGTTGTCGCGCGGGTCGGAAAAGGTGGTGGAAAAGGTTTTTTACAAGGGGGACACCTACGTGCTGCAGGGCTATCAGCTGACTCTGGTCATCGAGAAGCCGGCGGCCCTACGCCTGCGCCTCAATGGCAGCGACGTTTCCTATCTTCGCCGGGCAACCGCGGCCGTCAAGCTGGTCGTCGATCCCGGGAACCTTCACGAAATCCTGCAGCGCTGAACGCATGGTCTCCAAGAATCCCCTGGTCCAGAAGATCGCCGGAGGGGGGATTGGCAGGGAATTGTTGCAGTACCTGCTGGACAGGCACCTGGCGTTCACCGACGAGGAGTACCTGGAAAGCCTGGTCTTCGTGTTGTCCGATCCTGGTGCCGAGAAGCGTGCCCGCGAGATGCTGGGCTTGATCCCGCCGCCGGTCAAGCTGCAGTACGTTCAAAAGAGGGATGCCGACCTCAAGGTGGCTGATTTCATCCTGCAGGAGGCGCTGGATTCCGGAGATGCCGCCATCCTGTCCCTGATCATCCAGAATCAGGGGTATCCCGCCGAATTCCTCCTGCGCATCGCTGCCCAGGGCGGATCCGCGGTCCTGGAATCGATGTTGGAGAACCAGGTGCGCCTGATCGCCTTCCCGGAGATCATGGAGCGCATGGAGGCCAATCCCGCCTGCAACCCCTATATTCGCGGCCGCGTCAAGGAGCTGCGCGATTTCTACCTCCAGCCCAAAGCCGCCGAAGCCATCCCCGAGACCGAAATCATTGAGGAGCTGGCCACGATCGCTGCCGAGGAGAAAAAAAAAGATCCCCAGCTGGACGTGGAGCAGGTCAAGAAAGACGCCCTGACCTCCCTGCAGCGGATCAACCTCATGGGTGTCTCGGAGCGCGTGCGCCTGGCCCTGACCGGCAACAAGACCGACCGGCTGGTGCTGATCAAGGACGCGAACAAAATCGTGCAGGCCGCCGTGCTCGACAGCCCGAAGATGGCCGATGACGAGGTGCTGATCCATGTCCGCAACCTGAGCCTGCCCGGGGAGATCATCGGCAAGATCGCCAACAACCGCGAGTGGACGAAAAACTACACCATCGTCCTCGCCCTGGTGGAGAACCCGAAGACCCCGGTCAATCGCGCCCTCGGCTTCGTCAAGCAGCTGCACGACCGTGACCTCAAGCTGCTGGCCAGGGACCGCAACGTCAGCCCGGTGATCCGCGTCCTGGCGCAGAACCTGGAGAAGCAGAAGGAAAAGGTCAAGTAGCCAGCAGCCGGTAGAGGAGCCCCTTGACGTCGAATATGGTCGGCCGGGCCGCGACCACGCCGGTCCGACCGCAGGCGAGAAAGGCGTTGTCCTGGCGATGCATGCCGGTAAAGTGGCTGTTGCCGCTTTCCTGGTCTTTCTCCATCCCCCCCTTGAGGTCGATCCCCGGCTCGGAGAGCAGCACGATGTCGGGAGCATGGGAAATTTGGCCGCCCTGGTACAATTCTTCCTTCAGATACGCCCGGCGCACGGCTTTCCTTCCCTTGACCTCGTAGCCCGCGAACAGCTGGGTCAGGTCGGTGCGCACCTTCTCGTAATCGCCCGCGGCCACGGCTCCCTTGGGGTACTTCCCCTTCGTGTGCACGTACAGCCGCGACGGGTCGAGGGCGAAGGCTGTCGCGCGGCCGCTGATTCCGGGCAGTCCTTTGGCGCCCGAATTCTCGCTGGCGAAAAAGCCGTTCTTCCTGAGGACCTGGTTGAGATAGACCTCGCTGCGGATGGGGCCGAACCCGTGGTCGGAGAGGGCGACGATCTCCACGTTGTCCATGGCCGCGGCGCGCTCCAGGAAATCGGCGGCCGCCTGGTCGACCTCATCAAAGAAGGAGGCGAACTCGCCGTGGAACTCGTGACCGGCGTCGGCATAGGCGTCATAGAGGAAGTGCTGCAGCCGGTCGGTGCCGGTCACCGTGAACATGAAGACGTCCCACTCCTCCTTTTCCCACAGCATGCCGGCAACCTGGCGCCGCACCTTGAGGGCACAATGCAGGTCGGCCAGGAACTCGGCCTTGCGATCCTTGCCCTTGCCGGCGTCGACGTCGATCTGGTATCCCGCCTGCGTGAGCATGGGGAGGTAGCGGGCCGGGTATACGGCCTTTTCCAGGTCGAGGGCCACGAAGCCCGAGACCAGCACTCCCGGGATGGGCCGTGCCGGGTAGGTGGCGGGCAGGTTGATGATCACCGAGCGCAGGTGGCGGGCGCCGAGCTCGCAAAAGAACGGCTCAACCTTCAGGTCGCGGAAGTCGGGGAAACGGTACTGGTAGGAGCCGGGAACGAGGTCGACAAAGCCGTATATCCCGTGCTCTCCGGCCTGGGTCCCGGTCATGAAGCTCGACCAGGAGACGGCTGAAATCTCGGGTATGGAGGCGGACATGCGGGCAACCGAACCGGCGAAGAACTTCTTCATCCGCGGCAGGAGCGACGGCTGGTTGTCACCGCCGGCGAGCATCTCGTAGGAAACTCCGTCCAGGCCGATAATCAGGAGTTTCTTGCCCTGCCTGCCGATGGTCCTCACCTCGAAGTCCGGGCGGCCGTCATCCTCTACACCACGAAGGGATTGCCGTGCCTGAGGATGGCTTCGGCCACTTCCT
>JAQUQF010000124.1 GCA_028749105.1 Acidobacteriota bacterium
CCGAGGACCTGCGCCAGAGCTCGCTGCGCGAGTTGGCGGCCATGCATTTCGAGGGCTACGCCGTCGGCGGCCTGAGCGTCGGCGAAAGCCAAGCAGATTTCCAGAGGATTCTCCGGCCGCTCGCTCCCGAGCTCCCTGCCGGCAAACCGCGCTACCTGATGGGTTCCGGCACTCCCGAGGACATCCTGTTCGCCGTGGAGAGCGGCATGGACATGTTCGACTGCGTCCTGCCCTCGCGCAACGCCCGCAACGGCACCCTGTTCACCTCGCGCGGCAAGGTGCGCATCAAGAACGAACGGTACAAGGGCGACCCGCTGCCCCTTGACGAGGACTGCGGCTGCTATACATGCCGCCATTTTTCCCGGGCATACCTCCGTCACCTGTTTGTCTCGCGGGAGATCCTGGCCTCCATCCTGAATACCATCCATAATATCCATTTCTACCTTGATTTTATGGCAAAAATAAGGTATGCTATCACCTCTTTTAAATTCCTGGAACTGAAAGAGGATTTTTTGGCTCTTTACAAAGGAGATTAACATGCAAAACCAGAATATGCTGGTGCAACTCATTCCGTTTGTCGTTATTTTCGCGATTTTTTACCTGCTGATCATCCTGCCGGCCCGCAAAAAGCAGAAGCAGCACCAGAACATGATCGGCTCGTTGAAAGGCGGGGAGAGGATCATCACCGCCGGCGGCATATACGGGACCGTCAGCCGCGTCATGGATGACCGCTTCGTGATCCAGGTCGACGGCAATACCAAGATCGAGATCACCAAGGGCTCCATCGCCTCCGTCCTGGAAGCGGGCGGTGACAGGAGCAAGTAATTTTTCTCGCAGGCCGCTGCCGGCTGTCGCCGATCCAGTGAACTATCCCCGCACGACGCGGCAAGTTGGATAAAAGGAGGAACGCAATGGACAAGTCGTTGACCTGGAAAATCGGGCTGATCGTTGCCGTGATCGCCCTCTCGATTTTTCTTCTCTACCCCCCCAAGGACAAGATCAACCTGGGACTCGACCTGAAGGGCGGCATGCACCTGATCATGGAGGTCGTGACCGACGAGGCCCTGGCCATCCAGACCGACATGAGCGCCGCCCAGTTGCGCGGCCTGTTCAAGGACGGCAGCATCCAGTACGACAAGATCGCGCGCAAGAACTTCAACAAGATAGAGATCACCGGAACGCTGATGAGCGACGAGCGCAAGATCAAGGACATCCTCGACGACGATTTCCGCGACTGGACCTACACCGTCGGCGGCAACCTGGTTTCACTGGCGCTGCGCCCGAACATCGAGC
Source organism: Acidobacteriota bacterium (assembly GCA_028749105.1). GTDB lineage: Bacteria > Acidobacteriota > Aminicenantia > UBA2199 > UBA2199 > UBA2199. The sequence goes on from JAQUQF010000124.1 coordinate 1,294, forward strand.
AGCAGCTGCGCGACCAGTCGGTCGACCAGGCCCTGGAGACCATCCGCAACCGCGTCGACGAGTTCGGCGTGGCCGAGCCCACCATCCAAAAGGAAGGGCTGGCCGGCGACAAGATCCTGATCGAACTGCCCGGCATCGACAACCCCGAGCGCGTCAAGGGACTGATCAAGAGCACGGCCATGCTGGAGTTCCACCTGGTGGTCGGCGGCCCCTTCCAAACCGAAGAGGCGGCCCTGGCCGAGTACAAGGGCCAGCTCCCCGATGACCTGGAGATCGTCCGGACCAATCCCCGGCGCCTGGACAAGGGCTTCTACGTGCTGAAGGCCGCCACCGTCGTCCCCGGCAAGGACCTCAAGCGGGCCAGCCGCGCCCAAGACGAATACGGCGCGCCCGCCGTCGGCTTCTCCTTCAATTCCCAGGGTGCCGCCCAGTTCGAGAAGTTTACCGCGGCCAATATCGGCAAGCTGCTCTCCATCGTCCTCGACGACCGCATCGAGAGCGTGGCCACCATCGAGACCATGATCTCGGGGGACGGCATCATCAAGGGGCGCTTCACCGTCGACGAGGTGGACGACCTGGTGCTGGTGCTGCGCTCGGGCGCCCTGCCGGCGCCGCTGAAGTACATCGAGGAGCGGACCATCGGGCCTTCGCTCGGCGCCGACTCGATCCGCAAGGGGCTGATGGCCGCCCTCGGCGGGCTGCTGCTGGTCGTGCTGTTCATGCTGGTCTACTACCGCGCCGCGGGCATCAACTCGGTGCTGGCGCTGCTGCTGAACATGCTGATCCTGATGGGGATCATGGCCTATTTCCACGCCACCCTCTCCATGCCTGGCATCGCCGGCATCATCCTCTCCATCGGCATGGCCGTGGACGCCAACGTGCTAGTCTTCGAGCGCATCCGCGAGGAGCTCGCCGCCGGCAAGTCGCCTAAGTCGGCCATCGACGCCGGCTTCAAGAAGGCCTTCTGGACCATCTTCGATTCCAACCTCACCACCGTCATCTCTGCCGTGTTCCTGTTCCAGTTCGGCACCGGCCCCATCAAGGGCTTCGCCGTCACCCTGATCATCGGCATCGCGGCCAGCATGTTTACCGCCATATTCGTCTCGCGCGTGATCTTCGAACTGACCTACGGCCGGCGCAAGAAGCTGGCCAAGATCAGCATATAGGAGTGGAAGATGCTTAAGATATTCAAGGAAGAGCCCAAGTTCAAGTTTATCAGATTGCGATATTTCGCCTTCGCCTTGTCCGGACTGATCATTCTGGCCGGCGTGGCGACGTTTTTCACCCGCGGCTTCAACTGGGGCATCGATTTCTCCGGCGGCACCCTCATCGAAGTGAGCTTCCAGCAGCCGACCTCCGTTAACCAGCTGCGCTCCTCGCTGGCCAAGATCAAGCTGGGCGATGCCCAGATCACGCGCATCGGCGGCGAGAACAAGTTTTTCATCAAGACCATGGCCTCGCTGAAGAAGCTGAACTTCCCCAGCGGGGAGAAGCTGGAGGACATCGAGGAATACGAGATCGTGGCCAAAGAGATCCGCAATGGCATGATGAACGAGACGGAACGGGCCCAGGCTGCTGCCGGCAAGATCGACCTGAACAACACCGCCCTGGGCGAGATTGCCCGTTTCCTGAGGGAAAACGGGTTGAATGACGAAGATGCCAATCAAACCGCCCAGCTGATCATCGGCCTGCGCAAGAGCGGCAGCGGCATCATCAGCGACTTTTCCGCCCTGGAGAAGGCCGGGGTCAAACACCGGGTCATGACGATCCTGCGCGACAAGACCTTTTTGAGCAAGTTCACTTTTTTAAGCGTGGAGTTCGTCGGACCGCAGGTGGGCAAGGAACTGCGGCGCAAGGCTACGCTGGCCTGCATCTGGGCCCTGTTTGGCATACTGGTCTATATTGCCCTGCGCTTCAAGTCTGTCCTCCTCGGACTTTCGGGCATCCTTACATTGGCCCACGATGTGCTGGTCGCTCTTTCGTTCATCCTGTTCTTTCGGGTCGAAATGTCGCTGACGGTCATCGCCGCCCTGCTGACCATCGTCGGCTACTCCATCAACGACACGATCGTGATCTTCGACCGTCTGCGCGATAACCTCAAGATTATGAGAAAGGACGATTTGACGGCCATCTTGGACAAGACATTGAACCAGACCCTCAGCCGCTCGATCTTCACTTCCTTGACGGTTTTCCTGACGGTCATGTCGCTTTTCCTTTTCGGTGGCGAGGTGATCCGGCCTTTCGCATTCACCATGCTGGTTGGCGTCATCGCCGGTTCCTACTCGACCATCTACCAGTCCTGCGCCTGGCTGAAGGTCTGGGAAAATTCTTTCCTAAAAAGAAAAAAAAGTTGAAAAATTGCTTGAATTCTAGTGGCAATTGGTATATAAGATAACTTGGAAATACTACAAAATCTTTTCATGGAGGCCTAGCATGTTTGGCGAATCCTTGATCATATCGGGAGAAAACCGCAAAGCTACCAAGAGATACTTGACCCTGCCGATCTCCCTTTTGATCCATGCCATTGCAATTGCTTCATTCATCGTGGTCCCCTTGATGATGGCCGATTCCAACCTCCCGGAAATCAAGGTGACCAATGTGCTGATCTCGGCTCCCCCGCCCCCGCCGCCCCCACCGCCTCCGGCGGCCAAAAAGAAGAGCGGCAGCGCGGCGAAGGCGGCTGAGACCAAGAAGACCGAGGTCGCTCGGCCGATCATTGCCGGACGCCTGGTCGCGCCCATCGAGGTGCCCACCATCATCCAGGAAGAGGACGTGGGCAGCTTCGGAATTGAAGGCGGCGTCGAGGGCGGCGTTGAGGGCGGCGTCGAGGGCGGCGTCGTCGGCGGTGTCCTGGGCGGCGTCGAGGGCGGTGAGTTGATCGAAGGTTCCCAGCAGGCCATCCGCATCGCCAGCGTGCAGCGGCCGCGCAAGATCAAGGATGTCAAGCCGGTTTACCCGCAGATCGCCCTGACCGCCCGCATACAGGGCGTGGTGATCATCGAGGCCATGACCGACATTTATGGCCGCGTGCGCAGCACCCGGGTCATTTCCGGCCACCCGCTGCTCAACGACGCGGCGCTCAGCGCCATCAAGCAGTGGGTTTATGAGCCCTACATCCTGAACGGCATCCCCAAGCCGGTCATCTTTACGGCGACGGTCACCTTCTCGCTGCAGAACCAGTAATTGTCCAGTGGTTTCGCCCAAAGTAGAATTCATAAAATAAAACTAATTTAGGAGGTCTTACTATGTCATGGGATCTAGTTGAAATGTGGCACAGCATGAGCATTATCCCCAAAGCCGTCGTCTTCACCCTGTTGCTGATGTCGGTGTATTGCTTTGCTACCGGTATTGAAAGGGCCATTGTTTTCTCGAAGGCGAAAAAGCAGTCCCGCGACCTGCTGAAGCTGATTTCCGGCCTCTGGCGCGAAGGCAAGGTGGAGGAATCCATCAAGCTGTCTTCCGACAAAAGGTTCAAGAACAGCCATTTGGCCAAGGTCCTGGTCGCCGGCCTGAACGAGCTGCAGTTCCAGCAGGACAGCCGTTCTGCCCAGCCCGAGGTCGTCGAAGCCGCCAAGAGAGCGATTGAACGCGCCACCATCAAGGGCGTCCAGGAGTTCAAGCGGGGCCTCAACGGTCTGGCCACCATCGGCTCCACGGGTCCGTTTGTCGGCCTGTTCGGGACCGTGTTCGGGATCATTACTGCCTTCCAGGGCATGAAGGTTTCCGGATCGGGCGGCATCGGCGCTGTGGCCGGTGGTATCGCAGAAGCCCTGATCACCACTGGTTTCGGCATCATCGTTGCCGTTGTCGCCGTGTGGTTCTTCAACATTCTGCTTAACCGCGTGGATATCTTCACCGGTGAAATGGCCAACGCCTCCTCGGAGCTGATTGATCATTTTATCAAGCTGAAGTCCAAGTAAAGGGAGTCGAGCATGAGTGTCGATGTTGGCGGCTCGAAAACTGCAAAGTCTGAGCCAAACGTTGTCCCTCTCTGTGACATTCTGCTGGTGTTGCTGATCATCTTCATGATCGTGACGCCGATGATCCAGAAGGGAGCCAACGTCACCCTGCCCGAGGCCAAGAATTTAGCCAGTCAACCTGACCCCAGCCAGATGCTCACCGTGTACATCAAGAAAACCGGCGAGGTCAAATTGGACGATGCCGATGTGAACGACCTGACCAAACTGGGTCAGCTGATCCTCGACAAGATGGAGGAGATGCAGCGGACCGAGAAGAAGGTGCTGTTGAAGATCGACAAGGAGACTGTCTACGGCAGGGTGGTGGATGTGCTGAATGCCATCAAGGAAGCCCAGATCGAGGTCATCGGTCTGATAACGGAGCAGCAAGCGTCCACTTTGGAATAGTTCGCACGTACTTGTTAAAAAGGGAAGGAGCGATTCTTCCCTTTTTTTTTACTCTTTGCCTGCGGGAACGCGCACCTTAATGGC
>JAQUQF010000125.1 GCA_028749105.1 Acidobacteriota bacterium
TTGGTGTCCTGGAACTCGTCCACCAGCAGGTAATGGAAGCGCTGCTGATACTTGGCGCGCACCTCGTCGTGGTCGCGCAGCAGGATGACGGCGAACGAGATCAGGTCCTCGTAGTCCCAGAGCTTGTTCTGCTGCTGGGCGGCATGGTAATGGGCGAAGATGCTGATCTCCTCTTCGGAGAACCCCTTCTGGCGCAGGAACTCGCCGTTGTTGGGGTAGTGCAGGCCCATCTTGGCCAGGCCGATCTTGCGCAGGACGGCATCGCCATCCTTGCCCAGGTGGGGGAACTTCTCCTTGACCAGGCGCTCGAACAGGCGCCGCTGCTCGTCGTCGTCGATGACCTGCCACTGGGAATCGAAGCCCAGGGCGCCCCCCGACTCGCGCAGGATGCGCAATCCCAGGGCGTGAAAGGTGGAGATGGGAAAGAGATGGGCCGCGATGCCAGTCAGAGCCTCGACGCGCACCCGCATCTCGCCCGCCGCCTTGTTGGTGAAGGTCACGGCCAGCACCTGGTGGGGGCTGAGTCCCTTCTCCAGGACCAGGTGGGCGATCTTGTGGGTGATCACCCGCGTCTTGCCTGAGCCGGCGCCGGCGACGATGAGCAGGGGCGAGTCCAAGTGCAGCACCGCTTCCCGCTGCTCGGGGTTGAGGCCCGCCAGGATGTCAGCGGGCATTACCGGCGCGGATCATGGGGACGAACATGACGGGGATCAGGTTGGTCTTTTTCAGCTTGCCGTTGGGCAGCTTTTCCACCAGCAGCAGGTCCTGAACGGTGGTGGAATAGCTGATGGGAATGACCATGCGGCCGCCCACGGCCAATTGTTCGAGAAGCAGCGGCGGGATATGGTCCGGCGCGCAGGTGATGATAATGCCGTCGAAGGGGGCGGCCTCGGGCCAGCCCAGGTATCCGTTGCCGGTCCGGCAATGGATATTTTTGTATCCCATACCTTCCAGTAGTTTTTTTGATTTTTGGGCCAGCTGCGGAATGATCTCGATGGTATAGACCTCGCGCACCAGCTCGGCCAGGACGGCGGCCTGGTAGCCCGACCCGGTGCCGATCTCCAGGACTTTTTTCTTGTAGGCAGGGGCGATAACCGAGGTCATGATGGCCACGATGTAGGGCTGGGAGATGGTCTGGTTCTCCTCGATGGGCAGGGGGAAGTCGCCGTAGGCCTGGTCGCGGTACTGCGGGGCGACGAAGAGATGGCGCGGAACGCGGCGAAAGGCGTTGAGGATGCGGCTGTCGGTGATGCCGCGCTCGAGGATCTGCTCGCGGACCATTTTTCCCCGCGCGGCGGCGAACGCCGCCTCGTCCTTGGCCGTCGGCAGCAGCAGCGACGGCAGCAGCAGGAGCATGGTGATGGTCCGGGGGAGTCGCATGCCCTGATTTTATCAGAGTTGCGGCCAGGTGTAAATGAGGGCAGGTGATGAAAAAGCAGCGAACTATTGTGAAAAGTGAAAAGTAAAAAGTGAAACGCGAAGGATGAAAAGCGAAGGCAAAAATAGATCTCTCACAGTGCGATCTTCCGACTTTTTACTTTTCACCATTCACTTTTCACCTGGTTGCTAGCCCAGCAATACCAGCAGCGAGCCGGCCACGGCGAGGGCGGTGGCCAGCAGGCGTCGGCGGGTGAAGGTCTCCTTCAGGAACACGCTGGCCATGACCACCACGAACACCGTATTGGTTTGGTTGAGCACCGCGGCCGAATTGACCGACGTGAACTTGAACGCCCCCACCCAGAGCGTCATCGAGATCAGGTTCCCGAGCAGCGCCCCCCAGAAGGCGTAATGGCGGCTCCCCTTCTGCCACAAGGGCGCCAGCATCTGCCGGCGCTCCTTCTGCCAGGCGAACATGACCAGCAGCACGGCCAGGGCGGCCAGCATGCGCAGCTCGGTCACCCAGAAGACCGACGCCCCGTTCAAGACCGGCTGCATGAGCACGATGCTGACCGCCATGATGGCCATGGCCGCAACGCCAAAAATGATGCCGCTGATCACCCGCCGGGTCGGCAGGGGGCTGCCGCTTTTCCGGTAGGCCACGGTCAGCACCGCGGCGATCACCAGCAGGGCGCCGCCGACCTGCTCCAGGCGCGGCTTCTGCAGCAGGAACAGCCAGGTCGCGGTCATGACAAAGGGGGCATAGAGGGCGTCGACGATGGCGGTCATGCCCGCCCCCAGGCGGTTCAGGCAGGCGAAGAACAGGGTGTCGGAGACGGCGATGCCCAGGATGCCGCTGGCCATGACCGCCAGCCAGTATTTGCCGGGCATGCCGGCCGGGATGAGCGGAATTTTGAGCAGGAGCAGCAGCGGGAACAGAATGGTGACGGTCAGAGCGGTCTTGTAGAGGTTCAGCGCCAGGGGACGGATCCGGTCGCCGGCCAGCTTGAACAGGATGACCGCCCCGGCCCAGACCACGGCGCACATGAGGGCCATGATCTTTCCCAACAGGTCGAGCGGCATGTTTTCTCCCGGTTACGGCAAAGGATCGACTATACTTTTTGGGCCGTAGAACCGAACGCATCGTGAAGCCGTATTTTAGCGGAAAAAGCCTTGCATGACAAGGCGATGTTCCAAACTGAAATGGAGCGGCCATTCCCGCGGCGGTCGGTTTTGCGCGATTGACAGCTGCCGGCGCCTGTGCTAGGTTCGCCGCATGGACGAACGCCCGGTTCAGCGCAAGATCATCCATGTCGACATGGACATGTTCTACGCCGCCGTGGAGATGCGCGACCACCCCGAGCTGCGCGGCAGGCCGCTGGTCGTCGGCGGCCGGCCCGACAGCCGCTCGGTGGCGACTACGGCCAATTATGAAGCGCGCAAGTTCGGCATCCACTCGGGCATGTCCTGCGCCGCGGCCAAGCGTCTTTGCCCCCGCTGCCTTTTCATCCCCCCCGATTTCAAAAAATACCGCAGCGTGTCGGAGCAGATCCAGCGCATCTTCCACGAGTACACCGACCTGGTCGAGTCCGTTTCGCTGGACGAGGCCTACCTGGACGTGACCCGCAACAAGAAGGAGGAGCCCAGCGCCACCCGCCTGGCGCGGGAGATCAAGCGCCGCATCTTCGCCGCCACCGGCTTGACGGCATCGGCCGGGGTTGCCTCCACCATGTTCGTGGCCAAGATCGCCTCCGACGCCCGCAAGCCCGACGGGCTGTGCGTGGTCAGGCCCGAGCAGGTGATGGCCTTCATCCGCCCCCTGCCGGTGATCAAGATACCCGGCATCGGCCGGGTCACCGACGCCCAGCTGGCGGCGCTGAAGATCCGCACGGTTGTCGACCTGGAAAAATCTTCACTGCCGTTCCTGGAGGAGCATTTCGGCAAATTCGGCCGCTACCTTTACGATATCGCCCGCGGCATCGACGAGCGGCCGGTCACCCCCTGGCGCGAGCGGCAGTCGTATGGGGCCGAGGAGACATTCGACCGTGACATCAAAGAGAAGGGGCCGCTGCTGGAGTTCCTGCGCGAATGCGCCGGCCGGGTCTTTACGGAACTGAAGGAGGAAGGCAAGCTCGCGCGCACGGTGACGTTGAAGATCAAGTACGCGGATTTCCAGCTGGTCACCCGGCGGCAGACCTGCGAGGGTTTTCTGTCTTCTCCCGAAGAAATTTTCCGAACCGCCCGGGAACTATTGGAGCGCACCGAGGCAGGCTCGCGGCCGGTGCGCCTGGCCGGGATCTCGCTTGCCAACTTCGATCCGCCGGGGAGGAAGAATGAGGACGCCCAGGTCCCACTGTTCAAGGATGTGACGGGTGGAACGTGATCGGTGAAACGTAACGTGATGCCGAATATGGACAGGGCGATCCGCGAAGCAGCCGAAGCGATCGCCGCCGCCGAGGCGCTGCTGGTCGCGGCCGGCGCCGGCATGGGTGTCGATTCGGGCCTGCCCGATTTCCGCGGCAGCCAGGGTTTTTGGAACGCGTATCCTCCTTATAAAAAACTCGGGCTCGATTTCTACGACCTGGCCAATCCCGACTGGTTCGCCCGCGACCCGGAATTGGCCTGGGGTTTCTACGGCCACCGCCTCAACCTCTATCGCCGCACCGTTCCGCACCAAGGATTCGCCCTGCTGCGTGGCTGGGCGGAGGCGAAACCCGGCGGATATTTCGTTTTCACTTCCAATGTCGACGGCCATTTTCAGAAGGCCGGCTTTGGCGAGAAGGGGATCCACGAGTGCCACGGGTCGCTCCACCACCTGCAATGCCTGGCCGGCTGCCGGGAAACGGTCTGGCCCGCCGGAGGCACAACGGTCGCCGTGGACGAGACGACGTTGCGCGCCCGGCCGCCGCTGCCCGCCTGCCCAGCCTGCGGGCGCCTGGCCCGGCCCAATGTGCTGATGTTCGGCGACTGGAACTGGCAGCCGGCGCGCAGCCGCGAGCAGGGGCGGCGGCTCCGTGAGTGGCTCGTTGCGCTCGGAAACGGCCGGTTGGTTATTGTCGAGTGCGGCGCCGGCACGGCGGTGCCCAGCGTGAGGCGCATGTCCGAGCAGCTTTTGGCAAGGCCAAAGACCCGGCTGGTGCGCATCAATAAAAATGAAGCGGATGTTCCGCTCGGGCAACTCGGCCTGGCCGGGGGCGCCCTGGAGATGCTCGCGCAGATTGACGATGAAATGAAATGAGGTCGCGGCGGGTCGATCTGGGAGCGGTTCAGGGATCGATCTTCTCTTCCTGCAACTTCTCCAACTCGCGGCGCTCCTTCTTGGTCGGCCGGCCGCTGCCCCTGTCGCGGGCGGCGAACACCAGTCCGAGGGGATCGCGGCGCGCCAGCTCCAGTTTCAGCAGTTCGGCTGCCGGCGTGATCTCCTCGACCAATTCCCTGGCCAGGACGGCCGACACCCTCTTGGCCGCCAGCCCTTTGACCAGGTACAGGCGGACGATGGGCGGCTGCTTGATCTCGACGACCTCGTTCTCGCGGAGCGGCCGCGCCGGCTTCACCGCAGTGCCCGCGATCTGGACCTTGCCGCCGCGGCAGGCCTGGTTGGCCTGACTCCGGGTCTTGTAGAGGCGCGCGGCCCACAACCACTGGTCGATGCGGATGGACATGGTCATTGCCGCCATTATACGGCAAGCGCGGCAAAAAAAAAGCCCCCGGCATTTGCGCCGGCCGTCCTTTTGGATTAGAATCCGCAGCAACAGCGAGGGTGTTCATGAACTGTCCGCAATGCCAGTGCTATTGTCCGCCGGATGCCCGGGAATGTCCCTGCGGCTACCGCTTCCCGGTCGTTGAGGCGGCCAGGCCCTCGCCCTACTCCAGGCAGAAAAAAACAGTCCTTTCTTTCATCAGCGGCGCGGCTGGAACCCGAAGCAAGCTTTTTCGCCTGGGCTTTTTGATTTGCCTGCTCATCTGGGTCCTGACCCTGCTCTTTGACGACCGGCTGCCGCCCGAGTCCGCCATCCTGCCCCAGTTGTACGATGAGCCGCTGCAGACCGCCGGGGACCTTCCCGCCCCCTTCCGGGTCATGCGAAAAAAAATGACCTATGTCGTGACGCCGCTCTTCCACTACGAGCTTTCCGGGCTGGTGGTCAGCCAGCACCGCAGCGACTCGTTCGGGGACATCACCCACCGGCACTGGCGCGATTACCTCAATATCAAGGACCTGTGCGTTGTCTGGGGGAGGAATATCCGCAGCGGCGTCTATCGCGAGATGAAGTTATGGAACAGCACATTCACTTGCATGTGCAAGTTTCCTGACGAAGAGACTGCCAGGCTGTTCTCCTGCAGCCA
>JAQUQF010000126.1 GCA_028749105.1 Acidobacteriota bacterium
GGGGTGGTCCATGCCTCCTTGCTGGACATGGTGCTGGGCGGGATCCTGAAATGCGTTCTGGTCATGATCAAACAGACCACAATGGTCCATACCGGACTGACCCTGTTCTTCCCGGGTCTGGAAATCCGCAGCCTGTCGTTCATCGCCCTCTCCCAGTTCGACTTCTTTTCCTTGTGGTACTTGGCGGCCCTGGCGCTGGGCATTGCCGCGTATGCCAGGATCAGCCCCAAAAAAAGCATCTTTATCGCCGTTCTTTATTTTCTATTCAAGAGCATCGTCTTCATCGGATTTTCCTATATTATGATGAAAATAACCGGCATTTAGGCCGGAAAAAAGGGCGGTACCTCCCTGCCCGGGCCCCGTCGCCAAGGCCGAAACACTTGACAATTCTATATTTTTGATTTATTTAATTTATTGCAATGGGAAAAATTTGCATGCTTCGGCAGTTTCGCGAAGAAAAGGGGAGATCAAAATGAAAAAAACGCTCATTTTTGCAATTTTTGTTTTCATGGCGGCCGCCCTGGCGCTGGAGGCCCAGGAGAATAAAAAGATCCTCAATATACGGAAAGCCTACGTGTTCCTGGATGAGCAGATGCTGGTGAACGAGACCGACCTGTATTGCTCCTATTTCATCAAAGAGGACGTGCCTCAGGATATTCGCATCGTGGAAAAGCATGTGCTGAACGCCGAAAGGGCCGAGTTCACCGACCTTGACGAGTTGGTTATCAACAAGGGCTCAAAAGCTGGGCTCAAGGAAGGGGATACGCTGCTGATCATGAGCGAAGGCCGGGTCATGCGCCACCCGCGCAACCATGATGCCCTGGGGCGCTATTTCCTCCAGAAATCCATGGCCGAGATCACCTGCATCTATGACGACAGCGCCGTAATTACCCTGCGCAAGGGGTGCTACCCCGTCAACATCGGCGATTTCGCTGTCCTGTTCAAGCCCGAGGAGACCATCTTCAAGAAAAAGATCGATTACCAGTTCTGCCGGATTCCCGCCAATGCGGTCAGCGGCATGGTCGTCTATTCCGACCTGACCATGGGCATCCCCGGCATCATGGCCGGGGACACGCAGTATGTCTCCGTGGACCTGGGCGAGGGCGTGGTCGGCAAGGGCTCGTTCCTCCTGGTTTACCGGGAGGTGGCTTCCGACCTGCCGCCGCTGATCATCGGACTGGGCATTGTCATCCATAGCGAGAAAACCAATGCGACGGTGAAGATCCTGGATGCCAGCACCGACATCCGGGTCGGGGACAAGATGCTTGTCCTGCCCGAGGACGCATCCGCGGTTGCGACGGGGCAGGGCGGGAAGGAAGACATCCCGGTCGTTGAGACCCTGCCGGGCGAGGGCGAGGCGGCAGCCGGAGGCGAAGCGGCGGCGGGTGAAGGCGATGCCCTGAACTTCAGCATCCTGTTTCCCTTTGACGGCAAGCAGCCACTCGAGGACCATGCCGCCGACTATGCGGCCATCCGGGATTTCATCGCCGGCAAGTCCGAATATCTGGTGACGCTGAGGGGCTACGCCTGCAGCATCGGCGGCGATGAATACAACCTGCGCCTCTCCTCGCAGCGGGTGGAGGCGATCAAGGGCATATTGGTCAGCCAGTACGGGGTCGACGCCGCCCATATCGAGAGCTTTTTCTATGGCGAAAAGGATCCGCAGTTCGACAACAGCAGCGAAGCGGAACGCCGGAAGAACCGGCTGGTCAGGATCGAGGTAAACGGCAAATGAAGGTGACGCTCGCTTTTTTGCTGGTTTGCTTTCTGGGCGCGGCTGCGACTCCGGTTTTCAGCGGCATCGACCTGATGGCCATGAAGAAGCAGGAAGAGGAGAGGAGAAAGAAACTCGGCAAGTCCAAGATAGCGGTCAATGACAACAATGTGAATACGGTCTCCACCGGGGGCAAGAAGTACGGCTTCGTGCAGATGGAAAGTGAGGAAGCGCCCGCGGCGGGAGAGGAGACCGCCCCTGCCGCCGGGAAGAAAGGGGAAAGTCCGGAAAAGCAGCCCGAATACTGGAAAAAGCAGCAGGACGAACTTACTGGCAGGATCGCCGGGCTGAAGGCCGACATCGAGGGCGCTCAGCTGGAGCTCAACAAACTCTGGGCCGATTTTTACATCAAGAACGTCGCGGTCGAGCAGCAGGCCATCCGCGACCAGATCGCCCAGAAAACCAACGAGATGGAGCAGAAAAAGGTTTTTCTGCGGGAGGCGCAGGAGCAGCTCGAGGCGCTCTTCGAACAAGCGCGCAAGGCCGGTGTCCCTCCCGGCTGGCTGCGCTAGGGCATCCGCCTTTTGCCCCTGCCCCGGTTGCCAAGGCGCAACGGGGATGATAAAATAGCGCCAATTATGGACTACCTCAAGATCCAGGCCCCTGTCCGGCCGTTGTTGAAGACCGCGGAACGGATCCTTTCTTCACACATCGGCAGCCGGGTCCGGCTCATCGCGGAGCTGCGGGATCACACTCCGGTTGGCAAGGGCAAGAAGGTGCGGGCTACGTTCCTTTTCCTCCTGGACGGCATCGTCAGGGAGGGGCATGGCCGTTACGGCCGCGAAGAAGACGGCCTGCCCCTGCTGGGGGCGGCCATCGAGATGCTGCATCTTTCCAGCCTGGTCCACGACGACATCGTGGACAACTCCTCCTGGCGCCGCGGTGAAAAGACCCCCAACCATCATTTCGGCGACTATCTTTCGGTCCTCTGGGGCGATTTTCTTTTCATCACCGCCGTGCGCATGCTGAGTCGCGCTGGCCGGGACGCCGCTGTCGCCATGCTGGCCGGGGCCTCCCGGCAGATGATCGAGGGGCAGATCCTGGAATTCGCGAACAGCTTCAACTATGGCATCAGCTCCCGGACCTATTACGATATCATCCGCAGAAAAACATCGAGCCTGTTCGCCGGCATCGCCGAACTGGCGACATCCCGCCGCGGCATGGCGGCGCGCCGCGCCGAGGAATTCCGCCGCTTCGGCCAGGATTTCGGCATGATCTTCCAGATCAGCGACGACCTGCTGGACATTTTTTCCCAGCGCTCCGGCAAGGGGCGCTTCCAGGACCTGAAGGAAGGAAAAGTGACCCTGCCCTACATCCTGCTGATCGAGGGCGGCGCCCTGCCGCTAATGCGCAAGTTCGAGCAAACCGGGCCCGGACCGCTGCTGGAGCGGTGCCGCAGCCTGGGGATCAAGGAGCAGTCGCTGGCGATCGTTGACCGCTATCACCGGCGCTGCTCCCGTTTCCTGCGCGCGTTTCCGCCATCGCCCTGCCGCGACTCCCTGGAGAGCCTGCTGGAGTTCGTGAGCTACCGTGAATACTGACAGGTTTGACTGCTCCGGCGACATGGTCGTTGCCCCATGAAGTTCTTCATCCTGGCGGGAGGCTACGGCAAGAGGGCCGAGCCGCTCTCCCTCTTCAAGCCCAAGCCGGCCTTCCCCCTCGGCGGCATCCCCCTCATCTCCCTGCTGCTTCGGCAGCTGCGTGCACTGGGCTGCGCTGACGGGTTCGTCAACCTGCACTACCTGCCCGGCCAGGTCATGGCCGCAGTCGGTCCGGGCCGCGGCCTCCATTTCATTGAGGAGGGGGAATTGAGCGGCAGCCGCGTGCTGAGGCAGGCCCTGCCGTTCATTTCCGACTGGCTGCTGGCGATCAACGGCGACACGTACCTGGAGATCCCGCTGGCCGAATTGCTGCACCGGGCAGCCGATGGCGACAGCGACGGCATCCTGGTCGTGCGCCGGGACGACTCCGGGCGTTACGCCCGCCTGCGCTGTGCCGGGGACGATTTCCTGGAAAGTTCGGAACCCCGGCCCGGTCCGGGGCTGATGTACGCCGGCGTTGCCTTGTTCAGAAAAAGGGCGGTGGAGAGAATAGACGAGGCAAATTTTTTCACCAGCATCCAGAGCCGCCGGCTGCGTTTCAAGACGGTTCTCTATGACGGGATCTGGCTGGACATCGGCACCCCGGCCTCCTATTTCGAAGCCAATTGGCAATACATGGCGCACGGCGCGGATCGCCGTGATTGCGCCGTTTCGGACAATGTTGAGATCTCGCCGCAGGCGAGGGTGGAACGGTCGGTGCTGTGGGAAAATTCCCGCCTCGGCCCCGGCGTCCATCTGTCGGAATGCATCGTGACCGGCAACCTGGAGCTGGACAACGCCAGTCTGCGCGGGCAGATCATTTCCCGGCAAGGGATCTCCCCATTATTTTTGTAAATTGGGGAATTTCACCCAGGGTATTGAAATTTGCATGAAGAAATACTACTATTGCGCCGGGGGTCAACATGAAAGACATCAATGCCCTTCTCGAAAAATTCAGGATGATAAACGTCAATGGCCAATCGTCTTCTCATTACAAAGCGATGCTTGAGGACATTGCCCAGTTTTATTGCGAAAACTTCGGATTGGACCCCGACGAAGTGTCCATCCTCTTGAGCGACAGCGACAACATGGTGTTGTCGTTCGCCTACCCCGAGCACCTGGTCAATGCCGGCATGATCCCGGTCTCTTCTCCCGACGCTTTTGCGGCCAGGGTCTTTAAACTGAACAAGGGGCTGATCGAGAACAATTTCCACCAGATGAAGCACCTGCACCTTTTTGAGTACGTCAAGGGACCGGGCGGCTCGGTCCGCAAGATCTGGAAAATGATGAGCACTGTCCTGCGCCAGGAGGAATACAAATTCGGCGTCATCGAAATCTCCCGCAAGGGGGAGACGGCGCAGGAGGCGGGCGAGAATTTTACCCAGGAAAACCTCGTTTTCCTGGAAAAGACCATAGCCGAGTTCGTCCCCTACCTGGGCAAGGTCCTGCCGGATAATTTCAGGGGAAAACTCGTTTGAAAGAGCGCCTGCGCGAAATCCTGCTGGAGAAATCGGTCGTCACCGGGCGGGAATTCAGGCTGGCCTCGGGCAAGACCAGTGATTTTTACGTCGACGCCCGGGTGACCACCCTGGACGCCGAGGGGGCGTCCCTTTGCGGACGCATCTTTTTCCAGATGCTGTCCGGGTATGAGGTCGACGCTGTCGGCGGCTATTCCATCGGCGCCGACCCCATCGTCGCCGCCATCGCCGTCATCAGCCACCAGCAGGGGCGGCCGCTGCCGGCCTTCATCATCCGCAAGGAGGAGAAGGGGCACGGCACGCGCAAGATGATCGAAGGCAATTTTCGTTCCGGCATGCACGTGGCGCTGTTCGACGACGTCATCACCTCGGGCGGCTCGATCATCAAGGGTGCGAAGCAGGTCGAGGCCGAGGGCGGCACGGTCGAGGTGGTCATGGCTGTCCTCGACCGCCAGGAGGGCGGCCGCGAGGCCATCGAGGCCCACGGCTACAAGTTCCTCTCCATCTTCACGAAAAAGGATTTGTTGTAGGGTAATTCTTTTTGTAGGGGCGACCGGCTGGTCGCCCTTTTTAAAGCAATATACGAAATCCTGGGCGACCGCCGGTCGCCCCTACGCATCAAATGGCGAACGACCGGTTTGACAATAATTCCTCCATTTGCCACAATTAATTTCAATGTCGGACAAAGAGAGATACGAAGGATTTAATGGATGCCCATTAATGAATACCTGAAGCAAGTCAAGATTCGTCATGCCGCTGGCATTTCCACCGAACACAGTTATCGGGGCGATCTTCAGAATCTCATACTTAGGACGGTCAATGGGATTCAAGTGACCAACGAACCCCAAAGGCAAAAATGCGGGGCTCCGGATTACATCATCCAGAAGA
>JAQUQF010000127.1:0-5139 GCA_028749105.1 Acidobacteriota bacterium
CCGAACTTTGTTTCGGCGATGAAATTCTCCATGTGCTGGCTGGAGAAAGACCCCATCAGGCAGTTCCAAAGGCCGGGCGGGGAAGCGTTCTCCAGATCGAAGCGAACGAAGCGCTGGCTCGCCGGGTCGTACCCTTGGTGAAAGACGATCCGCCGGTCCCGATTTAAAACCAGAATCAGGCTGAGGTCCGATTCGGGCACGACGCTTTGCGGCAGGGACTCTTCTTCAAACTCAGGGGATGGGCTTTCCGCGTAAATATACATCGCGTCCCAGGCAGCCCAGTCATAGCAGAGGGTTGCGATCCGCCTTTTTTCATTCTCGACGATCTGAAATAAGCGGGAGGCGACCTTACCGGCAAAAATGACTTTTTGTTCGCTCCGTGAATGGCGAAGGGTGAAATGATCAATCAGCAGGAATAGGAGGGAGAGGGACACGCTCATTCCCAGGATGAAGAAAATCAGTTTTTTCTTCAATGTCATCATCATAATTATAGTTATTTGCAAAGAACAATACAACTTTTGTTGTATGAAAAAATAAAAAAAATACATCTTCTTTTCATGATTTTGCCCGATTGCGTTCAATTTCTTGAATTTCTATCATGGTGATGATGAATAAGGCGAAGAACAATCATCTAATCCGGTTTGTGGAAAAAAAATCCATAAAAACAAGGAGAACAAAATCAAGATGAAAAGGATGAAGAAATGGGTTTTCGGGATTTGCTTGGTGGCCGTGCTGGCGGTGTTCCTGTTCGTGCCGGCGCTGATGAGCAGCGACAGCGAGGCGCGCCTGGTTGATGACCCGGTTGCCAAGCGGGAAGCATTGAACAGGGAACTGGCCGAGATGCGCGCCGAGATGAAGGCCAATGGCTGGGACTTCCAGATCGGCCCCAACCCGGCCTTGCAGTACAGCATCGAGCAATTATGCAATTTCAAGCCCGAACTGAAGCCGGTCAATTCAAGCGCTTTCGAGCCTGGTGACTACGCCGTGCCGGCGGCTACGCTGCCTGCAGCGTTCATGGGCGTATCTTCTTCGATCAAGAACCAGGCCAGCTGCGGCTCCTGCTGGGCGTTCTCAACGATCGCCGGATTGGAAGCGGCTATTATATGGAATGGTGGCCCGGAATATGATCTGTCAGAGCAGCACCTGGTTTCCTGCAACCCTTGGGATTGGGGCTGCAACGGCGGTTTCTTTGCCTATGACATGATCGTTTCCGGGAACTCCTATTATCCGGGCGCCATGCCTGAAGCCTGTTTCCCCTATACTGCCCTGGATTCAGCCTGTTCCTATTGCGCTTCGCCGACCTGGTACCCGGCCGTTTCCTGGGCTTACGTCGGGGCCAGTAACTCAGTCCCTGCGATCGACGCGATCAAGAACGCCATCTACACTCACGGCTCGGTATCGGTTGGCATTTACGTCGACCGCTATTTCCAGGCCTACACCGGCGGCGTGCTGACCTCCTGCAAAAAGAAGGTCAACTCGATCAACCATGCCGTCATCCTCTGCGGCTGGGACGACGCCAAGGGCGCCTGGCGGCTGAAGAACTCTTGGGGTACCGGCTGGGGCGAGGACGGTTACATGTGGATCAAATACGGCTGCAGTGGAGTGGGCTACGGCGCCTGCTACTGCACCTATTGAGGAATTGGCTAATTTAGTTCCATGATTAAAAAACCGCCCTTTTGGAGGGCGGTTTTTTTTTGCCCGCAACCTGCCTAAAACCAACTGCATCTTGAGACGGTTGGAGGAGAAGGATGAGAGCAGCGGTTACCGGGAAGGGTAGTTATGGGAACCGTTCAATGGCCTGCGCCGGGATTGCCTGGCCAGCCCCCAGTAATTGGCCCGGCTTTTCACGGAAACCAGCTTGAAATCGGGGAGCATGAGCCCGGTGAGCTGATGGCCGAAGCAGCAGCCGGTGTCGATCAGAATAACCCGGTCATTGATGACCAAAGGCGTTCCTGTTTTTGAATAATCGTGGTGTCCCGCGACCACCGGCTTGTCGCCGTTGTAGAGCCGGTACCACGGCTCGGGGAATTTTCCGGCGAGATAGGCTTCACCCGACATGGAGCCGGCCAGGACGCCGGCCTGCTGCTGTTCCAGTGTCACGCCGGGCTCGAGGCCGCCATGGACCAGGATCGCTTCCGGCAGCTCGACAAACAACGGCAGTGTTTCAAAGTAGATGATGGCCTCGGCATAGAGGGCCGCGTCGAATTGCTCCTTGACCAGGAGCTGGGACCCGGACAGGGAGCTTCCCTGTTTCCAGGCCAGCAGGTGCTTGCGCTCGTGGTTCCCCATCAGGGAGCGGCGGCGCGGCTGGTCCTTGAAAAAGCGCAGGACCGATGCCGAATCGGGGCCGCGGTCGACCAGGTCGCCCAGGGCGATCAATTGGTCGTTTTCCGCCAGGCCGGCCTTGTCGATTAGGTCCAGCAGCTCGCCATGGCAGCCATGGATGTCCCCGATCACCAGGGTCTTCATGGGGAGCAGGTTTTTAGCTTGCCTTCATGACGCACTCGACGACCGGGTCGGTGATCAGGAGGGCTTTTTCCCTGTGGTTGATCCCGACGATGGAGATGATTCCGTCGAGATTGTCCTTGATCTCTTGAAATTTGAGCTCGGTTACAATGCGTATTTTTTTCTCCAGCAATTCCTGGTGCATCTGATACAGGCGATTGATGAGCTCCGGCTCCGTGTAGCGTTTGATCGGCTCATAGGCCTTGAAGCGGGAAAGAATGTCGTTTTTTATCGCGATCCCCAAGTACGAATATCCCGATATGAGATGGTAGTTGCGCGCCAGCGTCCCGTCGGCTGCAAGGTAATAGGCTCCCTGGAATTCGGGATCGGGCGAGCGCACGACGTAGATCAGACCGAACTTGTTGTCGTCGGCATTCAGCTGCCCTGAAAAATACTCCTGGTCAAAACTTGCCCGGCGCTTCTTGATCATGCCGTCCATTTTGTAGGCGAATTCCGCGCTGATCCTTTTTGCCAAGTCGGCCGCTTTCGCGTATTCCTCTTTGTTCATCAGTTCCAGGGCGCACTTTTCTGCGGGGCCGAACAGTTTCCCCTCGACTGCCTTCATGCCCGCGGTGTACATTTTGTTCGCGTTCAGGTAATGCTTGACCACCTGGATGCTCGCCCGGCCCAGCAGCACGTTGTCGCCGCTTTGCTTCGCGAGTTGGACCGCCTCGTTGAGCCTCTGCTCGACATCGGTCGTGAGCCCAAGCCCCTCGGTCAGCTCGTTCATGAACTCGCTGTATTCCAGCGTGGCCAGAATGCGCTCGTCCGCGCGCAATTCCTTCTTTGGAACTCCCATCTCGACAGTGAAGATCGTTTTTGCCTTCATTATTCTGGTGATGACCCCTTTTGTTCACCTGAAAACATTGTACGGTCGAGCGGCAGGAAAGTCAACCGTCTGCATGAGTTCTCTGGGGATGAATCGTCGCGGAAAGTTGCTTTCGGGCCCGGACTGGGGTACAATGCCGCCATGATTTCGCGACCGGGCTCCGAGAAGCTGCGCCACCGCCTGCGGCTCCTTCTCCTTCTCCCCATTCTTTTTCTTGCCGCCATCCTGGCCTGGCGCTTTTTCCCCGGCGGCGGCGCCGTCGAGGAGGCCGTTCCCGTCTACCATGACCTGACCCTTTCCGAAGCCCAGGAGGTCCAGGTGGAGATCATCCCCGGCGATTGCTGCGCCGTGGCCCTTTTGCGAGGAGGCATGACGCCCGGCGATGCGGCGCGACTGGTAGCAGACGTCAAGCCGGCTTACGACCTGGCGCGCATCCGCAGCGGCCAGACCATGACCCTCTTCTTCGAGAATGGCTTATTGCGCAACCTGGTTTATTCCGTCGACCGCGACCGCTTCCTGTCAGTTGAGCGCGGCGCCGGCGGCGGCTTCCGCGGCCGCGTTGCCGATGTTCCCTACGAGGTGCGCCAGGAGACGGTGCGCATCCGCATCGAGAATTCGCTCTATGATGCCACCCTGGCCAGCGGCGAGATGATGGAGCTGTTCGAGCCCCTCTCGCGCATGTTCGAGTACGACGTCGACTTCAACCGCGACATCCAGCCCGGCGATACGGTCTCGGCGGTGCTGGAGAAAAAGTACCTCGACGGCAAGCTGGCCGCCTACGGCGACATCCTGGCCGCCGAAATGGTCAACAATGGGAAAAGCATTCAGGTCGTGCGCTACCCGGCCCCAGGCGGCGGCGCGGGCTACTATCATCCCGATGGCCGCTCCACCAAGCGCATGTTCCTGCGCTGCCCGCTGCCCTTCGTGCACGTCACCTCGCGCTACGGCATGCGCCGCCACCCGGTCCTGGGTTATTCCAGGCGGCACAATGGCACCGATTTCGCCGCCCCCTACGGCACGCCGGTGCGCGCCACCGCCGCGGGGGTGGTGACGGCGCGCGGCCGCGACAATGGGCGCGGCAACTACGTGACCATCCGCCACGCCAACGGCTTCGCCAGCCACTATTACCATCTGCAGCGCTTTGCCGCCGGATTGCGCGCCGGCCAGCGTGTCGAACAGGGACAGGTAATCGCCACCGTGGGCTCGACCGGCCTCTCGACCGGGCCGCACCTGCACTATGGCCTGGTGCAGAACGGCCGCACCATCAATCCGTTGCGCCTGCAGTCGCCGAGCACGGCGCCTTTGCCCAAAGCGATGCTCCCCGATTTTCAAAAGTATTGCGATCAGATCCTGGCGCCGATCGCGCGTCCGGCGGCGTTTCCGGCGCGCCCCAGCCTGCCCCTGCGCCCCGGCGACGGGGTACCCCTGCCTCCCCGCCGCTCCTTCGACCCGCGCTGAGCGGGGGGATTCATTTTTTTCGGTAGATCCCGGCCATTTTCCCGATCGTATCCGCAAGCAGCCGCCGCAGTTCCGGCGGTTCCAGCACCTCGACATCGCAGCCGAAGGGGAGGATGTCGCGCCTGACCTCGCGGAAGTCCGCCACCGGGAATTCCAGCAGCAGCGAACCGTCGGGCTGCTCCCTGACCGTTTGTCCGGGGAACCAGACCTGGTCGCGGACCAGGCGGGCGCCGGCGGGGGTGAAACGCAGGACTACCCGCTGCTCGGGGCCGTCGAAGAAAATGCCGTAGCGCTTCTCGATCTTTTCCCGGATCGAAGCGGGATCGACGGGGCTCGAGGCGGTAGCG
>JAQUQF010000127.1:5149-5698 GCA_028749105.1 Acidobacteriota bacterium
GCGACAGCAGGAAGTCGCGCACCGCCCGGCGTTCATGGCACCAGGCGACGAGGTGCCAGTTGCCCATGTAGACCAGCAGGTGCAACGGAGAAACCGTCCGTGCCTGAACACCGGTGAGGCAGCTTTTGCTGCCGATATCCCCGCAGGGGACGTCCCCCCGTGGGACCGTGCGCCGTGCCGCTGCCCCGCTGTAGCCCGGGGCGTAGGTGATGGCCAGTTGCTGCCCGCGTGCCAGCGCCCGCAGCACGGCCTGGAAGACCGCCGGATCGACGCGGGTGTAGCGGACGTTCTTCAGCGAGACCTTCTCCTCCAGGCGCAGCAGGTCGAGGTCCATGTCATTGCTGACCTTGCGCAGGAAGAGGTCGAACTTCTTCTTCAGGTCGCGGTCGGGGAGGGCGGCGGCCAGGCGCCGGGCCACGACCAGCGATACGATCTCCTCTTCCGAGACCCATAAGCCGGGGAATTGGAAATTGTCGTCGGAGTAATAATATCCATTATATTCGGCCGAATAGTTGATCGGGGCAGCGAGGAACAGGCGCATGAACTCGA
>JAQUQF010000128.1 GCA_028749105.1 Acidobacteriota bacterium
CCTTGGTCCCGGGCCTGGGCGAAAAGGGGAAGACGTGCAGGTAGTTCAGCGGCGCCGCCCGCAGAAAGGCCACGGTCTCGCGGAACTCCCTCTCCGTCTCGCCGGGGAAGCCGACGATGAAGTCGGCACCCAGGTTGGCCTCGGGGAAATACTCGCGGAAGTATGACAGGACCTTCAGGTATTCGGCCGCCTTGCTGCCGCGGTTCATGCGACGGATGACGGCATCGCTGCCGCTCTGAAAGGAGAAGTGGAAGCTGTCGGCCACTTTGGGCAGGGCCGCCAGCTCCTTGACGAAGTGGTAGCGGATGAAGCGCGGGTCCAAAGAGCTCAGGCGGATGATCTCCATGCCCCGGGCATGCTGGATGTCCGCCGCCAATCCCAGCAGGGTCTCGCGCGGGAACATGTCGTAGCCGTATGAGGAGAGGTTGATGCCGGTGAGAACCACCTCGCGGTAGCCCAGGGAGGCGTAGTAGCGCACCTTGGCCAGGATCTCCTTCTTCTCCAGGCTGCGCGCCTTGCCGCGCAGCGAGGGGACGATGCAGTAGGAGCAGCGGAAATTGCAGCCGTCCTGGACCTTCAGGAAGACGCGCGAGCGGAAGGCCGAGTGGTAGACCAGGTGGCTGTCCAGGGGGAAGAGCTCGCAGACCGTCTCCAGCAGCCGCTCCTTCTGGCGGTTGTCAAAAAAAAAATAGTCGCTGTATTTCCGCTCCAGAGCGGAGCGGTCGCGGCTGACGGTGCAGCCGGCGACGAGCCACTTGATTCCGGTATGGCGGTAGGACCTGGCGACAAAGCGCAGCACGTCCTTCTCGGCCTTCTCGGTGACGCTGCAGGTATTGACGATGCCGAAGGCCGCCTCGGCGGCGCTGGTGGTGCGCTCGTAGCCGAGCTTTTCCAGCCCGATGATCCATTCCTGGACCTCGGCCTGGTTGCTGCGGCAGCCGAAGCACTCGACGACGAACTTCATCCTTGTTCCAGCTTCTCCTTCAGCCGGCGCCCCTTGGCCAGAACGCCCTCGCGCTGCTCGGCGCGGAGGGCCAGCAGCTTCTCCTTCAGCCCCGGGTCAGCGGCGGCCAGAAGTTCGGCGGCAAAAAGAGCCGCATTGATGGCCCCGGCCTCGCCGATGCCGAAGACGGCCACCGGCACGCCGGCGGGCATCTGCACCATGGCCAGCAGGGAGTCAATTCCCGACAGCGGCGACGTCATGGGCACGCCCAGTACCGGCAGGACGGTGTGCGAGGCCACAACCCCCGCCAGGTGGGCGGCACCGCCGGCAGCGGCGATGATCACCCCAGCGCCGCGTTTCTCGAAACCGCGCACCAGCTCCAGGGTGCGCTCCGGCGTGCGGTGGGCCGAACTGACCTCGACCTCCACCTGCACCTGCAGCTTGCGCAGCAGGGCGATCCCCTTCTCCACGGCCGGGAAGTCGGAATCCGAACCCAGGATAAAGGCGACCGCAGCGTTCATTTGCGGCTCCAGCCGATGTCGCGGCGGAAGACCATGTCTTCGAACGTGATGAAGGAAATGCCGTCGTAGATCTTGGCCATGGCGTCCTTCAAGGTCGGCGCCACGGCGCAGACGTTCAGCACCCGCCCGCCGGAGGTGGCCAGGCCCTCCGCGTCCTGCGCCGTGCCGGCGTGGAACACCTCCACGCCCAGCGACTTGGCGCGCTCGAGCCCCTGGATCCTGTGGCCGGTCACCACCTTCTGCGGGTAGCCCTTGGTGGCCAGGACCACGCAGCCGGCGACATTCTCCTCCCAATCGGCAGCGACATCGAAGAGGTTCTCGTCGGCCGCGCCATCCAGGATGTCGACCAGGTCGCTCTTCAGGCGCATCAGCACCACCTGCGTCTCCGGGTCGCCGAAGCGGGCGTTGAACTCCAGAACCTGCGGACCGTCGCGCGTGATCATCAGTCCGGCGTAGAGCAGCCCCTTGAACTCCTTGTTCTCGAACTTGAGCCCGGCGACCGTCGGCTGGATGATGGTCTTCATGATCTGGTCGAACAGGTCCCTGCTGATCTGCGGCGCGGGGGAGATGGCCCCCATGCCGCCGGTGTTCGGCCCCTTGTCGCCTTCGAGCGCCTTCTTGTAGTCCATGGACGTGGCCAGGGGAAAGACGCGCTTGCCGTCGCACACGGCCATGAACGTCATTTCCTGGCCGCTGAGGAACTCTTCCACCACGATACGCTCCCCGGACTTGCCATACTTGCCCTCCAGCATGATGTCGTTGACTGCCGCGGCGGCGTCCTCCTTCTTTTTGCAGATGTAGACCCCTTTGCCGGCGGCCAGCCCGTCGGCCTTGACCACCAGGGGGAACTGCGCCTCGGAGAAATGGTCCAACGCCTCGGAGGGGGAGCTGAACACCTTGAATGCCGGCGTGGGGATGTTGTTCTTGCGCATGAACTCCTTGGCGAAGGACTTGGAGGTCTCGATCATGGCCGCCTTCTGGGTGGGACCGAAGATCTTCAGGTTGCGGTTGTTGAACTCATCGACGATGCCCAGTGCCAGCGGCTGCTCAGGTCCGACCACGGTCAGGTCGATCTTCTCCTGCTGGGCGAAATCGGCCAGCTCGATGATGCTGGTGGGTTTGATGTCGACCAACTCGGCCAACTGCGTCATCCCCGGATTGCCCGGGGCGGCGAAGATCTTGCTCACCCGCTTCGACTGCGAAATCTTCCACACCAGGGCGTGCTCGCGGCCGCCGGAACCGACGATCAGTATTTTCATCTTGACTCCTTCCAGTATCCAGGCCAATTATAGAGAAAAGCATCGGGTTATACAAGTGGAGCGGCAGGCGTTTACTCGGTGGCGAAGTAGACCGGGTTCGCAGCCAGAAAGGCGTCGCTGAAAACCTCGCGCAGCACTTCGCCCTGCAGCCCCTTGGAGAGGGGAAAGCCGGCATAGTAGAGCAGCGTCGGGAAGAGGTCGGCCAGACGGGCATTTTCCAGGAAATGCCCCTTGTTCAGCACCGACTTCTCGTACATCAGGAAAGATCCCGGGGTGTTCAGCGGCTTGTAAACATAAACGTCGCGGCGCCCGAGGTAGTTGACCAGGATGCGCCGCCACACGGACATGGGGACGACCTCGTGGAAATTCAGGACCAGCAGCAGCTCGTCATCGCCCATGGAGCCGATAATCGTGCCGATGACCGAGTCGCAATACTCGTAGTACTTGTCCAGGATCCAGCCATATTTCTGGCTTTTCTCACCGTCGATGAGGTCGCCGAAGTTTTCGGGGCGGGCATAGTGGTAATAATGGGTGGCGATGTTGGCCAGGCCATTCATCTGCACCAGCGAATAACGGAAGTCCCTTGTCTTCAATTCCGGGATCTGCTTGCGGATGAAATCATCGTAAAAGAACGTCTTTTTCAGGACATTCAACTTCGCGTCCCGGTTTTCCAGAGTGGCCGAGAAGAACTGGATGAAGGTGTTGTTCTTTTTCAGGTTCTTTTCTGCGAAGGGCGGCCAGCCCGGAGGGGTGATCATGGTGAAGGTCTTGAAGCCGCTGCGCTCGTAGAACTCACGGATGCGGTCGTTGGGGGCGGCGCCGTTTTTCCTGTAGAAACGGGTCACGTCGAACTTGGAGGAGTTGCGGAAGAAAATATACTTGGGGAAAATGTCGAATTCCAGGGGCAGGTCGCGGAACTGGTACTTGAAGGTAGAATGGGCGAAGGCGGATGACGGCGGCTCGCCGCTCAGCAGGGCGTTGAGCAGGGAGAGGTCCATGTTCGGGCGGTGCGTCTTCAGGCGCCCGACCACGCCATTTTCGCGGATCCAGTTCAAGTTCAGCAGCTTCTGCTCCATGGAATCGCCGAGCAGGTAGTTGAGCGAAAGCCCGTTCATGATCACGATGTTGAGCTGGCGTGGAGGAACGATCGCTGGCGAGCTGTATGTGGCCGGCGACGGCGACGGCGGGACCCAGCGCACCAGCAGGGCGTAGGCGGACAGACCATCAGCAAGGAGCAGCAGCAGGAAGAGGACCTGGACCCATTTCTTGCGCTGCGAGCGCACGAATATGAAGACCATGCCCAGAATAAGCAACAGGAAATGGAGCAGCAGCACCTTGAGAAAGCGGCTGCGGGCGGCGGCGCTGAAAAAATCGTGGTAGTAGTCGTAGTTGGCGTAGAAAATGACCGAAACGGCCAGCATGGTGAAGGACAAAAAATAGACCGCAGAGGGAGGCGAGAATAACCCGATGGGATACTTGCGCTCGACAAAGAACTGCACGACGAAAAAGACCAGGGCGATGAAGGCGAACCACAGGGGCCCATAGTACGTCAGCAGGTCCAGGTAGAGCGGCAGCACGCTTGCGGACGTGATGGCGATCCCGGAATTGAGCAGCATGATGAGGCAGAGGACGAAAAAGGTGAAGATGGCGGCGGCAAGGGCAAAATGGACGACCAGCTTGGCGGAACGCAGCAATTTACTTTTCGAAGGCCTGGGAGGTGGTGATGAGCATCAGGGTGGTCTGTCCGATCTTGAATTCGGTCTGGTCGGTGATCTCGGTGATCGAGACCTTGTCGTCGTTGATGAAGGTGCCGTTGGTGCTGCCCAGGTCGCGCAGGAATATCTTTTCGTTGCGCACCTCGATGGCCAGGTGCTTACGGGACACTTCCTTGTCGGGAATGATCAGGTCGACCTTGCCGCGGCCGATCAGGACATAGGGCTTGTTCAGGTTGTAGATGAAGCCGGCGCGGGCGCCCTTGATGACGGCAAGGGAGATCTTGCGGTCATCGGGCAACTTCAGGTTCTCGTTGATCCACAATGAATCCTCGACCTTCTGCTGGATGATTTTGGCCGTATCCTTCTTGCTGGAGGAGTCGCCCTTGGACTCCATGACCTCGAAAACGGTCTGGCAGCGCGAGCATTTCAGCTTGCTCTTGCCCTTGACCTTGTCCTCGGGGATCTCGTACTTGGCCTTGCATTGCGGGCATTCGATAATCATGTTCAAATTATATCATCTTTAAAAAAAATTAGTCAACCGGGATGAATATTTTGTCGCCGATTTTCAGCTTCAGCTTTTTCGCCGTGCCACCGGCGAGCTCCAGGACGAAGCGCGCCGGCAACCCCGACTCATAGCTGGGGCAGGGGTCAGCCGTGCAGGGGGGGACCGACTCGTGCATGCCCACGATCTGCCTGGCGCCGTTGATGAAGATCATGTCCAGCGGGATGAGGGTGTTCTTCATCCAGAAACTGCGCACCTCCTCGTCGGCAAAGACGAACAGCATACCGAAATCGCTTTTAAGGCAGCGGCGGAACATCAGCCCCAGGGCATGCTTTTCCGGCGTATCGGCGACCTCCACCCGGAAGGGCTTGTCCTGTACATAGATCGTGATGAAGCGCGCCGATCTCCCGAGTGAGGAGGCAGCGATAGAGGCAGCGCCCACAATTCCAGCCAGGGCCAACAATAGAGCGAATATCTTTTTCATACCAGGGGGACGAAGATGACTCCGATCAGCTCATCGGCGCGGATCGTCCCGTCTTTTTTATGATAACGGATGAGGCACTGGCCGTCAACACCGACCGGGGCCAGCGCGATGCCGCCCTCGCCCAACTGGTCGAAAAGGCCCCGGGGGAACTCGGCCGGGGCGGCGGTGAGCACGATGCGGTCAAAGGGAGCGTGCTCGGGCCAGCCCTTCTGGCCGCGGCCGACGCGAAACAGTATGTTGCGGTACCCCAGG
>JAQUQF010000129.1 GCA_028749105.1 Acidobacteriota bacterium
CTTCGCCTTCATCGACGCCTGCCGGCGCGACAACCAGTGGGTGCTCACCTACCAGACGATCAAGGCCGAGGACAAAAACGGAAAAAAGGGGGGTCCCAGGGAAGACTGCATCTGGGACTTCAATTTTAAGCTCGGCTGCGACATGACGCTATTCGGTAAAAAAGGCCGGCTGGAGCTTTCCGTTTTCAACCTGCTCGATTTTGGCGGCGAGCTGTCGGAGAATGCCTTCTCTTCGGATGCCGAACGACTGGCCAACGAATTGCAGCTGCCGCGCAGCCTGCGACTGGGGCTGGTGCTGGATCTGTAGCTCTTCAGCGTCCCTTGCTTTCCAATTTTTCCTGGCAGGGGACGCAGAGGCGCGCGAAGGGCAGGACCTCCAGGCGCTTGGGCGAGATCTCCTGGCCGCAGTGGAGGCACTTGCCGTAGTGGTTCCGCTCGATGCGGTCCAGGGCCTCCTCCACTTCCTTCAGGTTGGCCATCATGTTGTTGGAGCGGACAAAGCCCATCTCCTTCTCGATCAGCTCGTTGGCCTGGTCGATCTCGTCCATGGCCCCGTCGCCGCCGGAGGCCGTGTCCTTCCACTCGATGATCTTTCTGATCTCGTCCCGCAGGGCGGTGAGCCGCTTGCGGATTTTTTCGACCTGATCATTTTTCATCTCTTGCCTCCTAACGGTGGTATTTGCCGCCATGGATGATGGTCATGGCTCGGTACAGTTGCTCCAGGAAGACGATGCGGAAGATGTCGTGGGCGAAGGTCATGTCGGAGAAGGACAAGCGGAGGTCGGCGCGGTCGGCGACGGCGGGGGCGAGGCCGGCGAAGCCGCCAATCAGGAAAAGCAGGCGCGCGGGATGGTAGGAGATCTTCTCCTGCAAGAAGGCGGCGAAATGCCGCGAGTCCATCTTCTTCCCTTTCTCGTCCAGGGCGACGACGAAGTCCCGCTGCTGTATCTCCTTCAGGAACATGGCGCCCTCCTTCTCTTTCACGAACCCCTCCTCCGCCTGGCGGATCTCCTTCAATTTTTTTATGCTGAATTTTACATAATAATTAATATTTTGTAAATATTTATTTTCAAGTTCCTGCAATCCCCTGAATTTCAGTTCGCCGGTGCAGACCAGTTCAATGGCCTTCATGGCGCTTCATCTTGTTGTACAGGGACTTGCGCGAGATGCCCAGGATGCGCGCCACGCGGCTCTTGTTGCGGTACTTGCGCAGCAGGTAGGCGGTGTACTCGGCCTCGACCTCGGCCAGGGTGCGCTCGCCGGCTTGGATGAAGTCCAGCATGGGGCCCTGGCGTTCCAGCAGCGTCCAGGCCCCATTTTCGTCGAGCGCGGCGCCGCGCACGGCCAGGCCGCTGACGAAGTTTTCCAGCTCGCGGATGTTCCCCGGCCAGGGGTAGCGCAGCAGGCGCTTCCGCGCCTCGGCGGAGAGGGCGACGGGAACGTTCTTGCGGGAGCAGAAATGGTGCAGCAAGGGGAGGATGTCCCCGGGGCGCTCGCGCAAGGGGGGGATGAAGATGCTGACCGTCGAGATGCGGTAGTAGAGGTCGGCGCGGAATTCGCCGCGGCGCACCTTGTCCTCGATGGCGCTGTCGGCCGAAAAAAGGAAACGGGCGGTGATCTCCGCCTCGGTGCCGGAACCCAGGGGAAATATTCTCTTCCTCTCGATGGCGCGCAGGAGCTTGGCCTGCATGTTCAGGCCCAGAAGGTCGATGCCGTTGAGAAAGATCGTGCCGTTCCCCGCCTGGAGCCACTTGCCCGGGAAATCGCGGTTGGCTCCGGAAAATGCCCCCTTCTGGAATCCGAACCACTCGCTCTCCAGCAGCGTTTCGGGAACGTCGGCGCAGCCCAGGTTGAACAGCGGCTGGAACGGGCTGCGTGCGGCCAGGAAGGCGGCCCAGAAATCCTTGCCCGTGCCGGTCTCGCCCCAGAGCAGGACCGGGGTGTCCAGTCCGGCGACGTTCTCGACCGCGGCTTTCACCTGCAGCGACGCGGGATCGGGGAGCTCAGAAGCCTGGGGAAAAATCGTAGCGCTTGGCATCCATCCACAGCTTTTCCAGCGAATACTTTTTCCGCCACTCGGCGGAGAAGACGTTGACGATGAAGTCGACGTAGTCGACCAGGATCCATTCGGCCGCCACCTCGCCCTCGCTGCCCAGCGGCTGCAGATGGAGGTTTTTCTTGAGGGTATCCCTGACGGCATCGGCCAGGGCCTTGTTCTGGCGCGCCGAGTTGCCGCTGCAGACGACGAGGTAGTCGGTCATCTCGCTGCGACCCTTCAGCTTGAGGACCGTTACGTTCTCCGCCTTCTTGTCCAGCAGGGTTTCCACCGCCTTTTTGACCCCGCCCGGGATGCGGCTCTTGTGCAGGTCATCCATGACCCGTGCGAATTCATCCTTCTTCATAAAGTTTGATTTCCTCCATGATCTTTTGCACGTTCTGCTCCACGTATGGCGAGATGTCCTGGCCGTGGGAGCGCTTCTTGCGGATGTCGGTGGCCGACAGCTCCAGGTAGTCCGACGTATAGGTGTGCAGGAAAGCCGCCGGCGGCGGCCGGGGATCGTCGTGTTCCCGCCCGAAGGGGATGCCTTCCTCGCGCAGCATGTGCTCGACCCTGGCCCGGTGGCCGGAACGGCGCAGGACGATGATGAAGTAGACCTCGCGCAGCACCCGGCGGTAGTCTTTCCAGGTGCGGATCTTCAGGAAGCCCTCGCTGCCGGTGATGAAATAGAAACGCTCGAGCGGCGAGGCGGCCTTCAGCTCACGGATGGTGTCGATGGTCCAGGAATCGCCCCGGCGGCGCAGCTCCAGGTCGCAGGGCACCAGCCTGGGATGGGGGCGCAGCGCGGCCTCGAGCATGGCCAGGCGCAGCTCGGCTGCGGGCATCGCCTGCCGCTTCTTGTGCGGCGGCCGGGCCGAGAGGATGTAGAGGATGCGGTCCAGCCCGAAGGCGGCCTGGATCTTCAGGCCCAGATCGATATGTCCCCGGTGGACGGGGTTGAACGTCCCGCCCAGCAGGCCGGTCTTAGTCGGGTTCATGGAATTGGAAAAGGGCCTTCTTCAGCTTGTCCAGGTTGGTCTCCTTCAGCGCCGAGATCTCCACGAAGGGGATTTTACGCCGGCGGCAGGCATTGCGCAAGCTGTCGATCCCGGAGCGGTCCGTTCCCGCCATGTCGATCTTGTTGGCCGCGACCACCTGCTTTTTTTTCAGCAGCCGCGCCTGATGGGAGGCCAGTTCGCTCTCCAGCACGCGCAGCGCCTCCAGGGGCGGGAGGGTGCTGAAGGGCGACACGTCGATGACGAACAGCAGGACGCGGGTGCGCTCGATGTGGCGCAGGAACTCCAGCCCCATGCCCTCGCCGCGGTGGGCGCCCTCCAGGATGCCGGGGATGTCGGCCACGATCATGCTCTTGCCGTGAAAATCGACCACGCCCAGGTTGGGGGTCAGGGTGGTGAAGGGATAGTCGGCGATCTTGGGACGGGCGGCGCTGATTTTGGAGATCAGGGTCGACTTGCCGGCGTTGGGCAGCCCGACCAGTCCGGCGCTGGCGATGAGTTTCAGTTCCAGCACCACCTGGATGGCCTCGCCCTTCTCGCCCGCCTCCGCGCGGCGCGGCGCCTGGTTGACCGAGGACTTGAAATGGACGTTGCCGCGGCCGCCTTTGCCGCCCCGGGCCAGGACGAATTCCCGGCCGATGCGGTCGAAGTCGTAGACCAGCTTCTCGTCGGGGAAGGTCTTGACCACGGTCCCGGCCGGGACCTGCAGGACGATGTCGGCTCCATTGCGGCCGCTGCATTTGCGGCGGCCGCCGGGGCCGCCGTTTTCCGCCGTGAACTGGCGCTTGTACTTGAAGTCGGTCAGCGACTGGCAGACGGGGCTGCTGACCAAAACGATGTCGCCGCCCTTGCCGCCGTCGCCGCCGTCGGGGCCGCCGCGCGGGATGAACTTTTCGCGGCGGAAGCTGTGGGAGCCGTCGCCGCCGTTGCCGGCTTGAAACGAAACGATGGCGCGGTCGATGAACATGGTTTCAGGTGTCGCTGGAGCGTGGGGGGAGCGGGATGGATCGGGTGATGGCCCGCAACTTAGCTGGGATCGACCTCGACGAATTTGCGGCCGGCGCGGTCGACGAAGCGCACCTTGCCGGTGGCGGTGGCGAACAGGGTGTCGTCCTTGCCGAGGCCGACGTTCTTGCCCGGCCGGATGCGCGTGCCGCGCTGGCGCACGATGATGGAGCCGGCATGGATCTGCTCACCGCCGAACTTTTTGACGCCGAGTCGCTTGGAAGTGCTTTCGCGGCCGTTCTTGGCGGCGCCGCCCGATTTTTTGTGAGCCATTATTCCGTCTCCTTTTCCTTTGTCTTGGCAGCGGCCTTGATCTCGATCTTCTCGACCTGGATCTTGTGCAGCTTCTGGCGATGTCCCTGCGACTTGCGGTAGCCCTTCTTGGCCTTCATCTTGTAGATGCGGATCTTTTCGCCCTTGATCTCTTCGAGCACTTTCACCTTGACCTTGGCGCTCTTGACGTAGGGGGTGCCGATCAGCAGCTCTTTATCGTCCTGGACCAGCAGGACGGTGGTCAGGCTGGCCGCGTTCTTCTTGATTAGCTCCGCGGGGAGCAGCTCGACTTCCAGAATGTCGCCCTCGGCGACTTTATACTGCTTTCCGCCGGTTTCAATTATGGCAAACATGGTCATTCTCCTTGCTTGGATGTCATTTTTTATACCACAAATCGTGTGGCTAGTCAACCATATCCCGGTCGGTCGTCGTCACCGGGAAGGGAAGCTTGCCCTGCCAGCGCGGTGGCTCCCGGCTCGCCTGCAGGGATTCAACAAGGCCTACGGCCAGTTTGACCGTCTGGCGCAGCCCTTCGAGCTCCCAGTTGGGGTCGAACTCGTCCTTCACGGTATGGTAGACCCCGCCCTTGAAGAACTCAGCGAGTCGGTTGCGTCCCGAGGCTGTTTTTTCCCCGGCCGAGAGCCAGATCGCCGGAATTCCGGCCTGGGCGAAGGAGAACTGGTCGGAACGGAAGAACAGCCCCTGGTCGGACATGGAGAAGCGGCTGAAGTTCAGTCCCAGCCCGGCCGCCACTTGGCGCAGCATCTCCTCCATAGACGAGTATTGCGCCCCTTCAGCGAACATGTCCGGACTCTTGCCCCACACAGGCGTCGACTCGAAGTTTATATTGGCCACGATCTTCCCGGGTTCGCAGTGGCTTACGAAATGCGTTGCTCCCAGGAGCCCCGCTTCCTCGGCCTGGCAGGCCAGGAAGGTCAGCCCGTAGTACGGTTCGCTCCCCGCTGCGGCGAAGATCCTGGCCACCAGGGCCAAGGCCGCCACGGCCGAGCCGTTGTCGATGGCGCCGTTGAATATCGGATCGCCGGCCAATTTATCATTGCGCCCCAGGTGGTCGATGTGGGCGCTGATGACGATGTTCCGGCCCGAGCTCCCGGGGATTTCGGCGACCACATTGCGCGTCTCCAGCGTGCGGAAGCGGTTGCGGCCGGATATGCGGACCTTGAAGCCCAGATTGACGGCCTGGAACCCGCGGCGGAGCGACCGCTTGTACAGAAGGTCCAGATCGATCTTGTGGGCGGCCAGGACCGACCGCAGGCTCTCTTCGCGAACCCAACCCCTGAATTTAAGGCTGTTCCGCAG
>JAQUQF010000130.1 GCA_028749105.1 Acidobacteriota bacterium
CTTCGAGCACCGCGGCGATGTCTTCAAACGGGAAGTGCAGCGCCTGCGGCAGCGGGAGGGCGGGAATGGTTAAGCCCAGCGGCATCGACCGCACGCTGCTCGCCGTCTCGCTGCTGCTGATCGCCATCGGCGTCCTGATGATCTTCAGCACCACCCCGATCATCGCCCGCGCGAAGTATGGCGACAGCTTCCATTTCCTCAACAAGCAGCTGCTGTACCTGGTCGTGGGCCTGCTGGTCTTCGCGTCGCTGATCCTGTTCCGCTCGCCGTTCTACCTGAACCCGCGGCTGGTCATGGCCGCCATGGCCGTGACCTTCACCGGGCTGTCGCTGGTGTTCTTTTTCCAGAAGGTCAACAACACCAGCCGCTGGATCCGCTTCGCCGGCATGTCGATCCAGCCCTCGGAATTCGCCAAGATCACCCTGGTGCTCTACCTGGCCATGATGCTGAGCCGCAAGGAAACCGACGTCAACAACCTCAAGGGCCTGGGGCTGCTGCTGCTGCCGGTGGTCTTCATGGAGGGCTTGATCCTCAAGGAGCCCGATTTCGGCAACTTCGTGCTGATCGGAGTGATCACGATGGTGATGCTGTTCGTGGCCGGGCTGCGCCTGAAGGTTTTCGCCGGGTTCTTCCTGCTGCTGGCTCCGGTCCTGTTCCTGCTGATCCAGAGCAGCCCGATGCGCCAGGACCGCATCCGCAGCTTTCTCAATCCCGAGAGCTTTGCCAGCACCCAGGGCTTTCAGGCCACGCAATCGGCCTACGCCATCGGCTCCGGGGGGCTCTTCGGGCAGGGAATCGGCAATTCCACGCAAAAACTTTTTTATCTTCCTTACGCCTACTCGGACTTCGTCTTCGCCATCATCGCCGAGGAGGCGGGTTTTTTCGGCGCCCTGCTGGTCATCTCCCTCTTCGCCCTGTATTACCTGCGCGGCATGGTCATCGCCCGCCACTCGGACAACCCCCATACGTATTTGCTGGTGACCGGCCTGGTGTTCCTGATCGTTTTCCAGTCCATGATGAATATCTCGGTGGCCGTGGGCCTTTTCCCGACCAAGGGCATCCCCCTGCCCTTCATCTCCTCGGGGGGGACCTCGCTGCTCAGCAGCCTGATCGTTACCGGCATCATCCTCAACGTCTCGCGCCAACGCAAGGTCGTATTCACCAATGATTGAGAACAGCCGCATCAAGAAGATCCATTTCGCCGGCATCGGCGGCTCGGGCATGTCGGGCATCGCCGAGGTGCTGCACAACATGGGCTTCCAGGTCAGCGGCTCGGACATCGCCGAGAACGACACCGTGCGCCGCCTGCGCGCCCAGGGCATGCGCATCGCCATCGGCCACGCCGCCGCCAATGTCGGCGACGCCGGGGCGCTGGTCTACTCCAGCGCCATCCGCGAGGACAATGTCGAGGTCCTGGCGGCGCTGAAGGACAAGCTGCCGGTCATCCCGCGGGCGGAGATGCTGGCCGAGCTGATGCGCATGAAGTTCTCCCTGGCCGTCGCCGGCACGCACGGCAAGACCACGACCACCTCGATGCTGGCTGCCATCCTCACCCAGGCCGGCCTCGACCCGACTTTCGTGGTCGGCGGCCGGCTGAAGGTCGAGGGCAGCGGCGCCAAGCTGGGCTCCTCGCGCTACCTGGTCGCCGAGGCCGACGAATCCGACGGCAGTTTCCTGAAGCTTTTTCCCACCATCGCCGTGGTGACCAACATCGAGAACGACCATCTCGAGTTCTATGGACGGATGAAGAACCTGGTGGCGGCCTTCCGCCAGTTTGCCGACAAGGTCCCGTTCTACGGGGCGGTGGTCCTGAACAGCGACGACGCCAATGTGCGCCGCATCATGCCGCTGATCCGCAAGAAGATCATCACCTACGGCTTCCAGGCCGTTGCCGACGTGCGGGCGGTGAAGGTGCGGACCTCGGGCTTCACTTCCAGCTACGAGCTGGTCGTGCGCGGCTGCCCCCGGGGCCGGGTGCGGCTGAACGTCGGCGGCCGGCACAATGTGGCCAACTCGCTGGCGGCCATCGGTGCCGCCCTGGAGGTGGGCGTCGATCTGGAGGTCATCACCGCCAGCCTGGACCGCTTCGCCCTGCCCGAGCGCCGCTTCCAGGTCCTCTATTCCAGTCCCGGACTGCTGGTCATCGATGACTACGCCCACCACCCCAGCGAGATCAAGGCCACGCTGAGGATGCTCCGCGGCTCCCGGCGCCGGCGGCTGATTGCCGTGTTCCAGCCGCACCGCTTCACGCGGCTGCGTCTGCTGATGAAGCAATTCGCCGCCGCCTTCCGCCTTGCCGACGTGCTGGTCGTCGCCCAGCTGTACGCAGCCAACCAGGAGGAGATCGCCGGCGTCAACAGCCGGATACTCGCCGACGCCGTGCGCGCCGGCGGCCAGGAGAACGTGTTCTACCTGAAAAGCTTCCCCGAGATCAGCTCCTTCCTGGCGAAGGAACTGCGGCCGGGCGACGGCCTGGTGTTCCTGTCGGCCGGCAACCTGACCCGCCTGGCCCATGAGTTCGCCGCGGAAATGGAGGCCGCAAAAAAATGAAGGGCGGCATGGGCGGCTCCCTCAAGTTCGAGGCCGAGTTCTTTCGCAAGAACAACAACCTGACGGTGGCGCGCGAAAAAAAGATCCGCTCGATCCAGGTGCGTTCGGTCCACCTGCTGCTCCTGCTGGTTCTGGCGCTGCTGGCCGCCCTGTTGATCTCGCGGGCGGCGAACTTCCTGTTCACCTGCGAAGCCCTGCAGGTGCGGTCGTTCCGCCTGCATCGTCCGCCTGTCTATGCCCGCGAACAGGTCGCCGCCATCCTGCAGCGGCACGGAGGCAACATCCTGGCCATGGACCTGAAGGGGCTGCAGGCGCAGCTGCTGCAGGTCCCGGAGATCGCCGGCGCCTCCATCCGCCGCGCCCTGCCCGATGTGGTGGAGATCGCATTCACCCTGCGCCGGCCCGTCTACCAGGTTTTCGCCGCCGGCTCCTACCGCCTGCTGGCTGCGGACGGGCGGGAGCTGGGCCGGCAGACTCACATGCCGCCGGGACTGGTCACGCTGCGCGGCGATGCTCCGGCCCTCGCCGCCATCGTCCCCTTTGCGCAGGAACTGCTGCCGCTGCGCCGGGAGATCGAATACGTGGCCTGGGACGAGCCGCGCGGCATCGAACTGAAGCTGCTCGGAGCCAGTGAGGTCTTCTACCCCGGCCAGGACGACTTCGCCGGCAAGATCCGCCGCTATTTCCGCATCAAGGGCCGCCTGACGCTGGAAGCCGCTGTCCGCCGCGTCGACCTGCGCATTCCCGGGCGCATCTATTTTGAATTAGACGAAGAACAACGGGGGAATCCATGAAGAGCAATTACCTGGTCGGCATCGACATCGGTACCAAGAAGATCTGCACCCTGATCGCCCAGATCAAGTCGGACGGCGGCAAAGAGGATGTGGAGATCATCGGCTACGGCGTGGCCGAATCGCGCGGCCTGCGCAAGGGCAACATCGTCAATATGGAGGGGACGGTCGAGGACATCAAGAGGTCGATCAAGGACGCCGAGCTGACGGCCGGAGTCATGATCGAGTCGGCCTACGTCAACATTTCCGGCAAGCACGTTCAGAGCATCAATGCCAAGGGGACGATCAACATCACCGGGCGCAGCAAGGAGATCACCCGCGAGGATTTGGAGCGGGCCATCACCCACGCCAGCGCCATCATGCTGCCGGCCGACCGCGCCGTGCTGCACGTGCTGCCCCAGGAGTACATCGTCGATTCCCAGGACGGGATCAAGAATCCGGTGGGCATGGTCGGCACCAACCTCGACGTCTACATCCATATCATCACCGGTTCGCTGACCGCGACCAAGAACCTGCTGCTCTGCCTGAAAAAGGCCAAGGTCAACGTGCTGGGCACGGTGCTGTCGCACATCGCCACGGCCGAGGCGGTCCTGACCGCCGACGAGAAGGAGCTCGGCGTGCTCTCCATCGACATCGGCGGCGGCACCACCGACATCGCCGTCTTCGAAAAGGGCTCGATCAGCTACTCGGGAACCATCCCGCTGGGCGGCGACAACTTCACCACCGATCTTTCCATCGGCATCCGCACCGCCATCGACCGCGCCGAGAAGATCAAGCGCCGCTACGGCTGCGCCATGGACCCGAACCTGAAGGACGAGACCATCGAGGTGCCCTCGATCAGCAGCAAGAAGCCGCGGCAGATCTCCACCTCCATCCTGATGAACATCCTCAAGCCCCGGGCCTTCGAGATCTTCGAGATGGTCAAGATGGAGATCGAGAAGGAGGGGCTGCAGAACTCGATCAACGCCGGCGTGGTGATCAGCGGCGGCACCGCCCTGCTCGACGGCATTCTGGACGTGGCCGACAGCATTTTCTCCATCCCC
Organism: Acidobacteriota bacterium; assembly: GCA_028749105.1. GTDB lineage: Bacteria > Acidobacteriota > Aminicenantia > UBA2199 > UBA2199 > UBA2199. The sequence continues at coordinate 4,385 of JAQUQF010000130.1, forward strand.
GTGCGCATCGGCTACCCCCATGGCGTGGGCGGCCTGATCGACAAGGTCAACACCCCCGACTTCGCCACCGCCGTGGGGCTGATCAAGTACGGCTTTGCCGATATGAAGGACAAGGGCTACATCCGCAATAAGCCGAAGAACGTCATGCAAAAATTCAAGGATTACTTCGGGATCTAGGAGGGAAATATGGACGATGACATCAAGATCACATTTGGCGGCGAGAAAAAGCGCGGGGCGGTGCTGAAGGTCATCGGTGTGGGCGGCGCCGGGGGCAACGCGGTCAACCGCATGATCGCCGAGGACCTGAAGGGCGTGGAATTCGTGGCCGTGAACACCGACCTGCAGGTCCTGTCGACCATCGCCAAGCCGGCCTTGCAGCTGCAGATCGGCGACAAGATCACCAAGGGGCTGGGGGCGGGCTCGAATCCCGAGATCGGCGAGCAGGCGGCGCTGGAGGATACGGGCCAGATCATCGAGGTCCTCGAGGGCTCCCACATGGTCTTCATCACCGCCGGCATGGGCGGCGGCACCGGCACCGGCGCCGCGCCCGTCATCGCCAACCATGCTTCCACCATGGGCATCCTGACCGTGGCCGTGGTCAGCAGGCCCTTTCTTTTCGAGAAGGAGAAGCGCATGCGCGTGGCCGAAGAGGGCATCCGCAAGCTGAAGGAGAACGTCGACGCCATCATCGTCATCCCCAACCAGAAGCTGCTGGAGCTCGGCGACGCCAACATCACCTACAAGAACGCCTACAAGAAGGCCGACGAGGTCCTGCTGCAGGCCGTGCGCGGCATCTCCGACATTATCTCCTCGACCGGCGTGCAGAACGTCGACTTCGCCGACGTCAAGGCCACCATGGCCATCCGCGGCGTCACGCTGATGGGCACGGGCGAGGCCAAGGGCGACAACCGCGCCGAGGAGGCCACCCAGCGGGCCCTGAACTCGCCGCTGCTGGACAACCAGTCGATCAGCGGCGCCACCGGCATCCTGTACAACATCACCGCTTCGGCCACCCTGACCATGAAGGAGATCGAAAAGATCTCCGATCTGATCACCGCCAATGCCGATCCCGACGCCACCATCAAGTTCGGGGTAATTGAGGACGCGGACGCCGGCGACACGCTGCGGGTGACGGTGATCGCCACCGGCTTCAAGGAGGACCGCCACGAAGTCCAGGGGCGCGCCAAGGCGCCGACGCCTGCCTTCGTGCCCAGCGAGCCGGCCTACCGCCAGCCGA
>JAQUQF010000131.1 GCA_028749105.1 Acidobacteriota bacterium
CCGCACCGGAGCCGGCCACGACGATGACCCTGCCGCAGGCCGCGGCCATGGCCTCCAGCCCCCAAATGAGCAGGGGTTTGCCGCCGACCTCCGCCTCCATCTTGAACACGCCGGCCCGGCAGGAGCAGCCGCCGGCAAGCAGCACCCCGTCCGTGGGGGCGGGATTCATGGCGTCGCCTCCGCGCCCAGCCATGACCCACTGCCCTCCTCAGCGACCAAATTGCCGTCGGCGTACACGGTTTCACCGCGGCGCATGACCAGCCGCGGGGCACCGCAGAGCTCGAGCCCCTCGTATAGAGTATGGTCGCAACGCTGCATCTGTCCGGCAGCAGAAACTGTCCATTTTTTTTCTGGATCCCAGATGACCAGGTCGGCGTCGCTGCCGGCCCTTATGGTCCCCTTGCGCGGGTAGAGGCCGAACAACTTTGCCGGGCGCGTCGAGACCAGGTCGACGAAGCGGGCCAGCGGTATTTTCCCCGCCCGCACCCCGAAGGTATAGAGCAGGGGCAGGCGGTACTCGATCCCCCCGGTGCCGTTGGGCACCCGGGTGAAATCACTGGCGGCGAAGCGCATTTTTTCGGGAAGGTTGAACGGGCAATGGTCGGTGCCGACCGTCTGCACCAATCCGGAGGCCAGGCCTTCCCAGAGGGCCGCCTGGTGATCGAGTCCGCGCAGGGGGGGGCTCATGACCGCCGCCGCCGCCGTTTTGCCATCCCGTTGGTAGAGTCCCTCGTTCAGGAGGAGGTACTGCGGGCAGGTCTCGGCGATCGCCGTCTGCCCCGTCGTGCGGGCCGAGGCCACGGCGTCGAGGCCCTGCCGCGTCGACACGTGGACGACGTACAGGGGGGCGCCGGTGAGGCGCGCCATCAGCAGCGCCCGCGCCGTTGCGTCGCCCTCCACCTCGGGCGGCCGGGAGAGAGGATGATTAGCGGCCGATACTTTGCCCTCGGCCAGCAGCTTTTTCTGCAGGAAAGAGACCATGTCGCCCGCCTCGGCGTGCACCATGGTGAGCAAGCGCAGCTGGCGCGCCGCTTCGAGAACGGCAAGGAACTCCCTGTCTTCCAGGCCGATGGTCTCTTTATAGGCCAGGTATGTTTTGAGCGAGCGGATGCCTTCTTGGCGGCAGGCTGCCAACTCGGAAAACGAGCGGTCGTTCCAGGCCGTCACGCTCATGTGCAGCCCATAGTCGCAGAGCGACTTCCGTGCCGCTTCCTTCCTGTCCGCCAATGCGGCGGTCAGGGATTCGTTGCGGCCGGGGGTGACAAAATCCAGGATGGTGGTCGTCCCCCCGGACAGGGCGGCGCGTGTGCCCGAGACAAAGTCGTCGGAAGAGATGCCCGCCGGCGTATCAAGATCGAGGTGGACGTGGGGATCGACGCCGCCGGGAAAGACCTCGCAGCCAGAGGCGTCGACAACACGGTCGACGGAGCCAGGCAGGGCGGCCGCGTCCGCGACAAGGTGGCCGACGGCAACGATCTTCTCCCCTGCAACCAGGATGTCGCCGGCAAAAGAGCGGCCGTCGCTGACGATCGTTCCGTTGCGGACCAGTATCCTCATGTCAGGGAAGGGCCTGCAACAGTCCGGTGCGCTCATTGAAGTCGCGGATCATCTCATCCCAGCGCCCGACCTGGTTGAAGAGGAGCGGCCAGAGAGAGCGGTCGTGCCAGAGCTGGTTGAGGTCGGCGATCTCCTTGCCCTGCTGCTCGACCCAGGTGAAGTACTTCAGGTTATGGATGGCCTTGCGGTCGCTGTAGGTCAGTTCCTTGAAATGGTCGTCCTCCTGCCCCCAGAGGCAGCGCTCCAGGTCGCCGGCCGCCTGCAGGGGCGTGTAGGCGCCTCGCTCTGCGGTGAGCTCCTGCAGACGGGAGCCGTACAGCGCCGACGAATCGGTGGCCAGCGTGAAGATGACGTCGTCGCCGGTCATCTCGAAATGCTTCGCCGCCTTGATCGCGGCCAGGACATTGGCGATGCCGGAGATGCCCAGCAACTCAAGCTGTTCGACCTCCTGAGCCGGAAATCCCAGCTCGGCCAGGCGCTTGCGCCCGGCCGGGTCATTGAACAGGCGGAAAAGACGCATGCAGTCCTCGTCATCGATGGCCGCCACGGCGTCGGTGTTGCGCACGTTGTGCACCCAGGGGACATGCTTGTCGCCGATGCCTTCGATGCGGTGGCCGCCGAAGCCGTTCTGCAGCAGCGTCGGGCACTGCCGCGCCTCGGCCGCGACAACCTTCAGCGCCGGGAAGACTGTGCGCAGGTAGTCGCCGGCGGCGATGGTGCCGGCCGATCCGGTCGACGAGACATAGGCGGCCAGCGCCGCGCCGGGGCCGGCGATCTTGCGGAACACTTCCTCGACGGCGGCGCCGGTGTTGAAATAGTGCCAGCACGAGTTGCCGAATTCATCGAACTGGTTGAAGATGACGCAGTCGGGGCGCGTCTGGCGGATCTCCCGGCACTTGTCGTAGATCTCCTTGACGTTGGATTCGCAGCCCGGGGTGGCGATGACTTCGGCGCCGATCTCCCGCAACCAGTCGAAGCGCTCGCGACTCATCAGCTCGGGGAGGATGGCCACGGCGGTGCAACCCATGATGTAGGAGTCGAAGGCGCCGCCGCGGCAGTAGTTGCCCGTCGAGGGCCAGACCGCCTTGTGATAGGTGGGGTCGAACTGGCCGCTGACCAGGCGCGGCGCCAGGCAGCCGTAAGCGGCGCCGACCTTGTGGGCGCCGGTGGGGAACCACTTGCCCACGAGCAGGACAATGCGCGCCTGGACCCCGGTCAGTTCGCGGGGCAATTCCAGGTAATTCACGCCGCCGAACAGCCCGCCCTTCTCTCGCGGTTCGTTCTTCCAGGTGATGCGGAAGAGGTTGAGCGGGTGCAGGTCCCACAGGCCGATCTTTTTCAGCTGGTCCTTGATCGCTCCCGGGATGCTCTCCGGGTCGCGCTGCTCGGCGAATGTCGGCAGAATGATGCCGCGGCTGCGGAAATGGCCCACGGCTTTTGCCAATACGACGGGGTCGACGATGCGGTCGATGATGGGAATCATAGGAACTCCTTGGCGCCATTTTCACGCATTGGCGCCTGACTGTCAAGGGCAGCAAACTACGTAACGCGCAACACGTGACGCGTGACGCGAAAGAATCAAATTCCAAATCTCAAGCACCAGGCACCAAACAAATACCAAATCCCAATGACCGAATGACCCAAACGAAGAACAGTGAAAGTGACAGTGTCAGTGACAGCAAGAAAAATGCATCATTTCTTTTCTGCATTGCTGACAATGACACTCACACTGACACTTCTCTTGGTTTAGGATATTGGAATTTGGAACTTGGAATTTATTTGGAATTTGGATTTTGGTGCTTGGAATTTTAGTTCTTACTCGTCCCCCGTTACTTGTCACTCGTCACTAATTGCCATGTGGTATAATTGATTATGTCTAAAATCACCTTGACTCTCCCAGACGGCAACAAGATCGAGGCGCCCGACGGCAAGAACCTGTTCGAGCTTTCCCACGGCGCTTCCGGCCTGGTCCTGGCCGCCAAGCTGGACAACGAACTGCTCCCCCTCGACGTCGTCCCGGCGCAGGACGCCCGACTGGAGTGGGTGACCTACGGCGACAAGGCGGGGCTGGAGGCCTACCAGCGCAGCGCCTCCTTCATACTGAACATGGCCGTCGCCGAGCTGTACCACAACACGCGCCTGGTCATCGGCCACTCGATCTCCAACGGCTTCTACTATGACTTTTCCTGCGGCATCCCGGTCACCCAGGAGCTGCTCAACGAGATCAGCGCCCGCATGCGCGAGATCAGCGCCCGCGACCTGCCGTTCCGGCGCCTGCTCCTGCCCCGCGAGGAGGCGATCCGCTATTTCAGCGAGCGGGCCATGAGCGAAAGCCGGCGCCTGGCCGAGAACTCGCGCATCACGCAGGTGCAGGTCTACGAGTGCGGCCGCTTCGCCAACCTGGAGATCCACCCGCTGGCCTACTCGACCGGCGCCGTCTCGCGCTTCGAGCTGAAATCCTACAGCCCCGGCTTCGTCATCCTCTTTCCCGAACAGAACGACTTCGAGGTCAACGGCCACATCGGCAAGACGCGCAAGCTCTTCCAGATCTACAAGGAGAGCAAGAACTGGGGCAACATCCTCGGCGTCAGCGACGTGGGGCGGCTCGACCAGATCATCGCCCGCAACGGCATTTCCGAGATCATCAAGGTGGCCGAAGCCCTGCACGAGAAAAAGATCGCCCGCATCGCCGACGCCATCAGCGACCGCCGCGAGGAGCTGCGCCTGGTATTGATCACCGGCCCCTCGGCCGCCGGCAAGACCACCTTCTGCAAGCGCCTCTCGGCGCAGCTGCAGGTCAACGGCATCCGGCCGCTGGCCCTCTCCATGGACAACTACTTCATCAACCGCGAGGCCTGCCCCCGTGATGAACGGGGCGAATTGGACTTCGAGGCCCTGGAGGCCCTCGACCTCGATCTCTTCAACCGCCACCTGGCCGACCTGCTCGATGGCCGCGAAGTGGCCGTTCCCAAGTTCGACTTCGAGAGCGGCCGGCGCGTCGAAGGCCATCGCGGCATGTGGCTGGAGGATGACCAGATCCTGATTGTCGAGGGCATTCACGCCCTGAATCCCAGGATCAGCGCCTCGGTCGCGGATGGGACCAAGTTCCGCATCTACATCTCGGCGCTGACGCAACTGACCATCAACGACCACAGCCGCATCTCGACGACCGACACCCGCATCCTGCGGCGCATGGTCCGCGACAGCCGTTACCGCAACTACAGCGCCGCCCAGACCCTGAAGCGCTTCCCCTCGGTCATCCGCGGCGAGCGGCGCAATACCTTCCCCTTCCAGGAGAATGCCGACGTGATGTTCAACTCGGCGCTGGTCTACGAGCTGGCGGTGCTGAAGGACATGGCCGTTCCCCTTCTGGAGAAGATCCCTGCCGGCGACGAGACCCGCCTCGAGGCGCGGCGGCTGCTGAACTTTTTGATGCTATTCGAGCCGGTGGCCGCCGACGAGGTGCCGCCGACCTCGATCCTGCGCGAGTTCATCGGCGGCTCGAGCTTTCATTACTGAGAGAGCCGCTTCCAGAGCTTCGCGGCGCCGGCGCGGATCATCGCCCGGATCTCCTCCTCGTTGACGCTCACCACCCGGCGCCCCTCCACGATCAGCCGGCCGCGGGCAATGACGCTTTCGACGTGGCGCGCTCCCAGGCCGTAGAAAAAATGGCCCAGAAAGTTCTCTTCGGTCACCGGCGTGGGAGCCGGATAGTCCAGGATGACCAGGTTGTTCTCGCCGTCGCCGGCGAAGCCGTTCTCGCTCAGGTAGTCGTGGACCCGGCGCAGGCGGCTGTAGATGCCGACCACGTCGGCCCGCTCGGAGTCGATGCCGCTGAAATAGGCCGACTTGGCCGACTGGATCATGTCGGAGTGCATGCCGTCGGTGCCGAGCATGATGCGGCTGCTCAAGCCCTCGGCACTGAAGAAGCCGACGTGGTTGTTCAGGTTGCTATCCATGTTCTCCGCCAACCAGGCCGGCGAATCCTTAAGGATGGCACGTTCGCCCTTGTCCAGGTGCAGGCCATGGACCAGG
>JAQUQF010000132.1 GCA_028749105.1 Acidobacteriota bacterium
ATCGGCATTCGCTAAAAGTCCTCAATAAAAAAGCAGGTTGCTGGCAGGTGAAATCCAGATTTGGCTTGGCGTTGTCCGTTGCTTGGCATAGTTCAATTAAATGGAAATTTAAAGGATTTAACCGACCGCAGCACAAAATATTGAAAAGGAAGAACCGTAAATAGCCGATAATAGATGGTTTTAGAGTTGGCATCAATATTGCTGACTACTCCATGTATTTTAATTTATTGGAGGTAAACATGATTAAAAAAACCTGTATGGTGCTGATGCTCCTGCTCGCGGTCATGACCGCCGGGTATGGGCAATCCAGCCAGACCGGCACGCTCATGGGCGTGGTCTCCATGGAAGATGGATCGACCATCCCGGGCGTGACGGTCATTGTGACTTCGCCGGCATTGATGGTCGGCAAGATGACCGCCGTGACCAACGAAAACGGCGTCTACCGCTTCGGCAACCTGCCTCCGGGCGTGTACGAGCTGAACTTCCAGTTGGAAGGCTTCCGCCCGGTCATCCGCAAGGACATCCGCGTGTCCGTCCTGCAGACCTACACGGTCAACGCCAACCTGACTCAGGAAGCCCTGAAGGAAGCGATCGTGGTCGTGGGCCAGAGCCCCACCGTGGACACCCAGCGCCAGACCCGCGCCGCCAACTTCGACGTGCAGTTCCTGAAGTCGCTGCCCGCTCCCCGCAACCTGCTCAGCTTCGTCAACATGGCCCCGGGCATGATCGACGGCGGCGCCGGCGGCGGCTCCTCGTCCATGGGCAGCTCGGCCATGGACAACTCCTTCAACCTGGACGGCGTCAACCTGGGCGACCCGGCCACCGGCCTCACCAACGTCTCGTTCGGCCTGGACATCATGGATGAGATCTCGATCCAGGCCGGCGGCCTCTCGGCCGAATACGGCTCGGTCCGCGGCGCCATGGTCAACGTGATCACCAAGTCGGGCGGCAACCGCCTTTCCGGCACCGCCTCCTTTTACATGAACCACGAGGATCTGATCGGCGACAACACGATCGGCACGCCGCTGGAAAGCCAAGGCGTGACCGCCAACCATCTGCAATTCGAGCCCTCGTTCTCCCTCGGCGGCCCGGTAATCAAGGACAAGCTCTGGTTCTTCGCTTCGGGCACCTACACGCAGACCCAAAGTTTCGTCAGCGGCTTCCCCTACACGAATCCCGATGCCAAAACGATCATCAAGGTCACCCAGCCCCTGCCATACATCAAGCTGACATTCCAGGCCGACCAGAAAAACAAGTTCACCCTCTCCTACAACTACTCGGACCGCATCAACAACAACCGCTTTGCCAATATCTATCGCACCGAAAAGAACACTTCCAAGCAGACCTCCCCGACCCACGTCATCAATGCCAACTGGAACCGCTACTTCGGCGAGAACGTCTATGCCAACTTCAAGGTCGGCGTCAGCCAGGCCGGGCTAAATTTCGACTCCAATACGGATGCCCCATGCTATTATGACGTGTATACGGGTCGCTACCTGGATCGGGGCGGCAATTGGCGCACCTACGACCGCAACCAGCGCGACCGCTACAATTTCAACATCGACGGCACGACCTTCATCGACAACTTCATGGGCACCCATGAGCTGAAGGTCGGCGGCGAGGTCCAGCTGGCCCGCGTCGGCTGGCAGGTGTACGGCAAGCCCGACCCCGTCTCCGGCTGCCATTTGAATTACATGCTGGGCGACACGGGCACCTATGTGATGGGATATGTCCTGATTGGCGATGGCTTTGACCGCAAGGACAACATGGATGACTACTTCGGCTTCTTTCAGGATACCTGGCGCGTGAACCGCCACCTGACCCTCAACCTCGGCCTGCGCCTGGAGTACAACTCGGTGACCTGGCCGGTGCAGGGCGAGGCCGGCGACATCCATTTCCCCGGCGCCATCAGCGACTTGGTGGTCAATCGCGGCATCACCGAGCCGATCAAGGGCTTCTCCTGGACCACCCTGGCTCCCCGCTTCGGCGTCATCTATGACCTGACCGGCGACAACAAGACCCTGGCCAAGGCCTCCTGGTCGCGCTATACCGTGCCTAACCAGATCGGCTGGATCAACGGCGCCCATCCCAACGGCTGGGTCACCTATACGACCGAATTGAACCCTGACGGCACCCCGATCATCGGTTCCGAGGCGCCGCTCTGGATGCCCGCGACCACCAAGATCGGTTATAAAGACTACAAGTTGAACGCCGCCTACACCGACGAATTGACGGTCGGCCTGGAACGGGAGCTGTTCACCGACTGGTCGGCCAGCGCCCGCTTCATCCGCAAGTGGGACCGCAACCTGATCCACCAGGTCGACGCCGCCCAGCTCGACATGGACAAGCTGATGGCCACCGGCGAGCTCGACTGGAGCAAGAACTGGGTCGCCAGGAGCACGGTGGACCCCTTCGACGGCAAGACCGTCACCTTCTACAGCAAGATCAACACCTCCGCCAGCGACGTGCGCATCGTCAATCCTCCGGGGGCCGAGCGCGATTTCCAGGGAGTGGAGCTCACCCTGAACAAGCGCTTCAGCCATGGCTGGCAGCTGAACACCTCCTACGTGTACGGCAAGAGCGAAGGCCTCATCAGCCAGGGGCGCGGCGGCGCCTCCCTGGGCACATCCGCCCTGTTCTCCGATCCCAACGCCCATGTCAATGCCTATGGCACTCTCGATCTCGACAACCGCCACCAGTTCAAGGTGCAGGGCCTGCTGGCCGGCCCCCTGGGCATCAACCTCAGCGGCTACTTCCGCTTCCTGAGCGGCGGCACCTGGACGCGCACGATCCGGTCGCTGTTTCTGGGAGTTCCCGTTACCCAGAGCCGCTCTGGCGCAGCCATCTTTGCCGAGGAGCGGGGATCGCGCCGCCTGCCCGATACCGTGCAGCTCGACCTGCGCCTGGAAAAGGCCTTCAAGATATCCAACGTCACCCTGAGCGTCTTTGCCGACTGCTTCAATCTCACCAACCAGGGAATTGCGACATCGGTCTGGACCGATTCCAGCAACCAGAGGGTTTATCAATTGGGTAGGATGCTGTCCATCAACGCTCCACGCATGTTCCAGCTGGGAGCCCGCATCGAGTTGAAGTAAGCGAAAAGTTCCATCAGTTTTCTGTTTGTTCGGGGGGCACTGCGGTGCCCCCTTTTTTATCCGAAGATCCTGCGGAATGCCGGATGCCCTCGCTAGGGAAGGCATTGCTTCGGGGCGTCCGGCTGTGGTAAGATAAAAATGATGCCCGCTTCCCCTTTTACCCGATTGCGTTCGCGACGCTGGTGGATCGTTGCGGCAGCCCTGGCGCTTTTGGCGGTGCCGGCCGGACTGGCCGTCCGTTCCTGGCTGCGGGCGAGAGCGACCCAACAGCGATCGCCCGATCTCAACGTCATCCTGATCACCATCGACACCCTGCGCGCCGACCATGTCGGCGCCTATGGGGCCGGACTAGCCCGCACTACGTCATTGGATGCTTTAGCCGCCGAAGGGGCCTACTTCGAGCACTGCGTCGCCCAGACGCCGCTCACCCTCCCTTCCCACACGTCATTGCTTTCCTCCACCTATCCGCAGTTCAACCAGGTGCGGGACAACGGCGGCTTCCAGGTTCCCAAGGCGCTGACCCTGGTCAGTGAAACCCTGAAAGAGCGGGGGATGGCCACCGCCGCCTTTATCGGGGCCTTTGTGCTGCACGGGAAATGGGGGCTCAACCAGGGATTCGACACCTACTCCGACCGCTTCGACCCGACGCGTTACGGCAAGATCCTGCTGGAGAACGAGAAGCGTGCCGACGAAGTGCTGGGCGACGCCAGGAAATGGCTGGAAAAACTGGGCAGGAGGAGGTTTTTTGTCTGGATCCACCTCTACGACCCCCATTCTCCCTATGACCCTCCCGCGCCCTTCGATCGCAGTTCTCCCCGGGCTGCCTACCGCGGTGAAGTGGAGTATACCGACGGCGAGCTGGGCAAGTTCATCTCCTTCCTGAAGGAAGGCGGGCTTTACGACCGCTCGCTGATCGTTGTCGCCGCCGACCATGGCGAGGGACTGCGCGATCACAACGAGGACGGGCACGGCATGTTCCTGTACGAGACCACGGTCCACGTCCCCCTGATCCTGCGCGCTCCGCGACCGTTTGCCCGGCGCACGATCGGCGAAACGGTGGAGCTGGTCGACGTGGCGCCGACCGTCCTGGATCTGCTCGACATCCCGGCTCCGAAACAATGGCAGGGGCGTTCCCTTTGGCCGCTGCTCGACGGCCAGGCCGATGACCCCGCGGGACAGGCCTATTGCGAGACCTACTCCCCCCGTTTCCACTATGGCTGGTCCAGCCTGCGGTCGTTCACCAGCGGCAAGCTCAAGTATATCCAGGCCCCGCGCGACGAACTGTTCGACCTGGCCCGCGACCCCCAGGAGCTCCGTGAGTTGGCCGGGGACGGGCGCCGCCGCGATCTGCGCGGGCGGATGTTGGCCTTCGTCAGCCGCAGCTCGCGTGGGGCGCTGAACAGCGTCTCGGGCCGCCAGATGAGCCCTGATGACCAGCGGCGGCTGGCCGCCCTGGGCTATCTCTCGGGAACGGTGCAGGTGGATGAATCCCGCCCCCTTGCCGACCCCAAGGACAAGATCGCCTTCAGCAATGACCTGACGAAGGCGACGATGCTGCTGGAGGAGAAGCGGCCCGAGGAATCGGCGGCCATCCTCGAGCGCATGACACGGGAGGAACCCGAGCTCGCCGACGCCTGGAGCCTGCTGGGCAACGTCAACCTGAAGCGGGGCCGCAAGCAGGAGGCGCTTGCCTCTTTCCGCCGCGCCCTGGCCCTGAAGCCCGACAACAACTTCCTTATGATCAACGTCGTCAAGTCACTGGCAGGCCTGGGGGAGGTCGAGGCGGCGGCCGAAGAAAACCTCCGCTTCCTGAAGGTTTTCCCCGACGACCCGGCGCTGCTGGAGCAACTGGGCTACATTCGCCTGCGGCAAAAGCGGCCCGACGAGGCCTTGAACCTGCTGCGCCGGGCGCTGGCCCTCGATCCGACCGCTTCCCAGGCGTACAACCTGACCGCCGAGGCGCTGATCCTGAAGGGAGACCATGCCGCGGCCGAAGAGATCCTGCGCCGCGGCCTGAGCGAGAACCCCCAGGCCCGCAACACCCACTATCTGCTGGCCCAGGTGCAGGAGGCGCTGCAGCGGCCCGATGCGGCCATCGACCTCTACCGCAAGGAGCTGGAGATCGACGCGGCCAAATTCCAGGCGGCGGTCAACCTGGCCAACTTGCTGAAGCAGCAGGGGGATCTGACCGCGGCGGCCCGCTACTACCGCATGGCGATCGACGCCAACGCCGGTCTGAAGATGCCCCGTTTCCACCTGGCCGAGATCATGCTGAAGGAGAAACGGGACCTTGATCAGGCCGTCAGCCTCTGCCTGGAGGGGATCAAACTGCCGCCGCAGGACCGCGACACCCTGTTCGGCTATTTCGTGTTGACCAACCTCTACGATGCCCTGGGCAACTCCGAACG
>JAQUQF010000133.1 GCA_028749105.1 Acidobacteriota bacterium
GTCTGATTGTGCCCGCTGCGGCCAGGACATTCATCCTGGTGAGCGGCGGCGAAGTGAAGACTTCCGAGCTGCACGCGAAGGGGGTGGCGTTCGCCTTGCTGTTCCGCGACGGCCAGTGGTACTGGGACGAAGGCGCGCCGGGCGTCACCTGCAGCGAGGGGGGGGGCGGTGCCACGGTCCTCCTGCCACGGAACAGGGGGGCGTTGTCGGCGGGCTGCCTTTTCAGTGCCGGCCGCTTTACGCTGGCCGTTTATCCCGGACCTGACTCGCTGGCCATGATCGTCTTTGACAGGAAGCGCCGCGAAGCGCTGGAGTTCGAACGCCTGCTCTATTATCCCCCCGATCCCCGCTACGCGCTGAAGGCGCGCCTGGAAAAATTCAGTGAGCCGCAACCGCTGAAGGTCAGCACCACGCGCAAGCTGGAGAAGCAGTTCTACCGCTACGCCCGCGTCCTGTTCCAGCTGGCCGGGAAGGAGATGTCGCTGACCGCCCTGAAGACAAGCCTGGATGGCCCAGACGCCCAGTATCTGTTCATCCCCTTCAAGGACATGTCCAACGGCAGGGAGACCTATGAGGTCGGTCGTTTCCTGGACGTGAAGGATCCCGGGGAAGGCGAATTCGTGCTGGACTTCAACCGTTGCTACAACCCGTTGTGCAATTATTCGCCCGCCTACAACTGTCCGCTGCCGCCGCTGGAAAACATCCTGGATGTCGCGATACCGGCGGGGGAAAAGACATATCCGCATTGAGAACGGAAAAATAAATCACAAATCACAAGCACCAAATTCCAAATAAATTCCATATTCCAAAATCCAATGACCCAAACAAAAGACCGCACACGATTCTTGTTTTTGTTTTGGTGATTGGAATTTGGAGCTTTGGTCTTCCGTTTCACATAGTAGGCGTCACGTGTCGCGAAGCTCTTGAAATTACCTGGGCGCCGGGCCATGAATGATCGAGCTCTTTTTTTTCGTCCGGTTGGCGTTCTGCGCCTGGTCCCAGCCGGTCAGCCAGGTGATGATGTCGCGGTCACCGTGCAGAACGACCGCGGTGTCGTCGTAATCGCCGCCGCCTATGGGCTCCGCCTCCAGGTGGACCTGCACTTCCTCATCCTCCGACTCCAGGGCGATGGCCCAGGTCAGCGAGTCGTAGGCGGCGATCGCTTGGCCATCGCCTTCGACCCACGCCGTCATCGGCATGTTGCCGATGTTGACAATGGTCACATAGGCCTCGTATTTCACCTTCGCGCATGAAGCCAGGAACAGGACCGCCACTGCCATGATGCCTGCCAGCCATAGCCTTTTTTTCATATATTCCTCCTTCCGGGCTTCAGGGTTCTCTCGTCGGCACCTTGAAAGCCGCTGTCTGTCCGTAAGCAATCCGCATGCCACGTCCGGGGAGGCGATCCGTCCCGGAAACAGGACATTCGCCTCCCGTGCGGTTTGTCTTTGCCGCCCCGGGGGGTATAATACCATCTTTTTGGAGGAAAAACATGAAATTGAAGATGCCATCTTTCCTGCTCTCCCTGCTGCTGGCGGCAGCGCTTTTCGGGCAAGGCGGGGACGGGCTCAAGATCGACCAATGGCTGGTCCTGGGGCCGGTGGAGATCATGACAGACGGCGCGGCTCTGCCGGCCGGCACCGAGGCGGCAATGGAATATGATTTTCTCGATCCCGTCCATTTGCGCCCCGAGGCCGGAGCGATGGTCCACTGGAGCGCCCTGAAGCAGCTGGCCTGGCGGCGCTCCGACAATTCTCGTTTCAACGGAACGGCAAACCGGCAGGCAGTCTATCTGGCGGTTTTCCTGGAGAGCCAGCGCTGGCTGCAGGCCGACCTGGTCATCGACTCCGCTTTCCCGGTCAAGGGCTATCTGGACGGCAATGCACTGGCCGCATCGGGCAAGAGCGGTTTCCCTCTCTCACTGGCAGCAGGCAAGCACTTGCTTCTGCTCAAGGGCGTTCTTCCCCCGCAAGAAAACGCCGCTTCGACGGCTGCCCCGCAGAAGGACAAAGCCCTTCCGTTCCAGGCGACGATCAGGAACAAGCCCGCCTTCGCCGGGGAGGCCGTGGCTGTCTCCCTGACCGCTGAACGCCGCTGCAGCATGGAGGATGTTCTCAATACGGTGAATATCAATGAGGTCTTCATGGCCCCCGACGGCCGCCATGTGGCCGTCGCCCTGAGCCAGCTTTCCCGCGGCGACAAAAGCAGCCGCCGCTGGATCGAGATACTGAAAACGGAAGATGGCGGCCGCGTCTTTACGTCACAGGGGCTCGGTGAGGTCGGTGATTTCCAATGGCTTGGAGATTCGCGCCGCTTCTCTTTCAGCCGCGGCGAAAACGATCTGACCGACCTGTGCCTTTACGACCTGGGCGACCATTCCTGCCGGACCATCCTGGCGGGCGAAAAGAATCTTTCGGGCTGCTGGTGGGCGAGCGACGGCTCCTTCCTGGTCTATGCCAGCCAGGAGGAGATTGACAAGGACAAGGCCTACCGCCATATCAAGAACATCGACGACCGCTCCGCTTCTCTTGTCCGGCGCCAGGCGCTGACCCTGTTCGTCGCCGCCTCCGGGGCGCGCCAGCCACTAGCCTCGTTCGCCGACAATTTTTCCCAGGTGCGCATCAGCCCCGCCAACCGCACGCTGCTCCTTGCCGCGTACAGCGAGGACCCGCGGGTTCGCCCCTACCACAAGAACACGCTGGTCCTCCTTTCCCTGGCCGACAGCCGCAGGGAAAAGATACTCGCCGATCCCTGGATCGGGGACTTCGCCTGGTCGTCCGACGGCCGGAAGCTGCTGCTGCTGGGAGGGCCGTCGGCATTCTCCGGGCTGGGCAGCACCCTGCCGGCCGGAGTGGTCCCCAACGACTTCGATGTCCAGGCGTACGTCTTCGACCTGAAGACGAAGAAGGCCGAGGCGCTGAGCCGCGCCTTCGCCCCGGTCATCGACTCGGCCTTCTGGCATCCCAATGGCGCCATCTACATGAAAGTGACCGACGGGGATTATGAGCGCCTTTATCGCTGCGCGCCGGCAGAGAAGCGCTTCGTCCGCCTGGAAACCGCCTGCGACGCCGTCGAGAGCGTCAGTTGGTCGCGCGCCGGCAAGGCGGCCTTCTCGGGTTCGGGCCTGGGGTCGCCGCAGAAATTGTACGTGCTGAACCTGGGCTCGGGCGCGGCAAAGATATTGAAGGACTATAACCGCGAGGCGTTCGTCGGCGTGCGCTTCGGCAAGTCGGAGAACTGGAGCTTCAAGATGAAGGGGGGCAAGACCATCGGCGGATTCATCTGCTACCCGCCCGATTTCGACCCCGCCCGCCTCTACCCCTGCATCGTGAACTTCTACGGCGGCACCACGCCGATCGGCCGCAATTTCGGCGGCCGCTATCCCAAGGACTGGTACGCTGCCAACGGCTACATCGTCTGCGTCCTGCAGCCCAGCGGCGCCATCGGCTTCGGCCAGGAATTCTCCAGCGCCCACGTCAATGACTGGGGCGAGATCACCTCGGAGGAGATCATCCGCGGCGTCGAGGAGCTGCTGCGCACCCACTCCTTCATCGACAACCGCCGCGTCGGGGCTATCGGCGCCTCCTACGGCGGCTTCATGACCCAGTACCTCGCCGCCAAGACCGACCTGTTCGCCGGCCTCATCTCCCACGCCGGCATCAGCGCCCTTTCGTCCTACTGGGGCGTGGGCGACTGGGGGTACGAGTACAGCGGCGTGGCCTCGGCGAACAGCTTCCCCTGGAACCGCAAGGATATCTACGTCGGCCACAGCCCCCTCTTCATGGCCGAGCGCATCCACAAACCCCTGCTGCTGCTGCACGGCGAGAACGACAACAACGTGCCGCCGGGGGAGAGCTACCAGATGTTCGCCGCCCTCAAGCTGCTGAACCAGGAGGTGGCGCTGGTCACCTTCCCCGGCCAGCAGCATTTCATCCTGACGCCGGCGCAGCGCATCCGCTGGCTGCAGACCATCATGGCCTGGTTCGACCGCTGGCTGAAGGGGCAGGGTGAGTGGTGGAAGGAATTGTATCCGGAGTGAGCCCGGTGGAGGGGCCAGCTATGAACAAGAACTACCTGGAAGAAATGCCCGCCGAGATTCAGGAAGCCCGGCGATCTGTCGATCTGCAGGCGATCGGCACCGATCTTAGCATCAAGTTGTCGTTAACGCCCGCGCAGCAGGCGGCGCTGAAAGATTCACTGTCGTCGTTCCTGGAAAATATATGGAATGACAAGCATGTTCAACTGGACATGAGCGCGATCACGCCGCTGAACGAAAGGGAGGGGCAAATTGTCAATCGGGAGATCAACGAAAGGGTTTTTCTGAAAATAATCCAGGCGCTGGAAAAACTCGGATTGAATGACAACGCAGTCCTGTTCGCAAGCGGGGATATCAAACTGACGGCCCGTACGCTGCGTGTCGGCGAATTCGCGAGCCACGATACGGACAGGCTCATTTACAAAAAAACAGAAAGCCGCCGGCATGGTTTTTTTGTCAGGAAGATCCAGCATGTCATCGAGCTGGAAGCCGATTATCCCGAAAAAGGGCGCTGGGGAGAATACGAGCCCATTCGCATCCGGGTGGATTCGGCGGAAAAGGTCGATGACTTTTTATGCCAACTGAACAAGGCCGTCAAAGTGGGCAATTTCAGGTATTTCGTTGACATCTTTTCAAGATTCAAATTGATCAAATAAAGCACGATTGCAAAATATCCGGCTCAGGGAGCGAGGCCCATTTCCTTCAGCGCTTCGTCGTATGTCTCTTTTGGGATCCAGTGCCGGCGCAGCATGCGGCCGGCAATGATGCGGCGCTTGCGGTTCATGCGCCAATTTCCGATGCCTGAGGCCGAAAAACGATGCGGATTGGAAATGATGGACGCCAGGCGGATGGCCTGGGACAGGGTCAATCCTGAGGCTGGGCAGGAAAACCAGGAGCGCGCCGCGGCTTCGGCGCCGTAGATGCCGTTGCCCCAATCGATGACATTGAGGTACAGCTCCAGGATGCGCTTCTTGCTCAGTGCGCTCTCCAGCTTCCAGGCGATGGCCGCTTCGCGCAGCTTGCGCCAGATGCTCTGCTCGGAGCTGAGGAACAGGTTCTTGGCCAGCTGCTGGGTGATGGTCGAACCGCCGCGCAGTACGCGCTTTTTCTTGATATTGGTATCCAGCGCCTTGCGCATCGACTCCCAGTCGAAGCCCTCGTGCTCGAAGAACTTGTCGTCCTCGGCGATCAGCACCGCCTGGATCAGGTAGGGTGAAATGCGCGACAAGGGGACGCGCTTCCAGTAACGCCGCGCCCGCTGGCCCTTCTGCTTGGCTTGCGCGGAGCGCATCCCCATCAAGGCCGTCTGCGTGGGATTTTCCCTTTTCAGCCAGGAGACGGAAGGCAGGGTGAGCCAGAATACCAGGCCGCTAACCGCGACCAGGGCCAGTACGATGGCGGTGACTCGCAGCCAAGTGCGCCGGGGTTTCTTTTTTGAGCTCATGCGCTGCCAAGGTAATGGAAAC
>JAQUQF010000134.1 GCA_028749105.1 Acidobacteriota bacterium
GAAGAACGTCTTCATCTTCGCCCCCATGATCTTTTCCCTGCACATGTTCCAATCGGCCTATATCTGGAGAAGCCTGCTGGCCTTCCTGCTCTTCGGCCTGGTCTCGGGCTGCATGTACGTGTTCAACGACATCCTGGACCGTAAAAAAGACAGGCTGCACCCGGTCAAGAAGGACCGGCCCATCGCCTCCGGCCGCCTGGGCGCGCGTGTCGCGTTCGTTGCGGCCCTGGTGCTCCTGGTTGGCATGCTGCTGCTGATCGCGCGCTTCAACCGTGAATTTTTTCTGATCACCGTCTTCTATGTCGCCATGAACGTGCTCTACTCGTTGTTCCTGAAGAGCGTGGTCATCATCGACATCATGGTCATCGCCCTGGGCTTCGTGCTGCGGGTCATGATCGGCGGCGCGGTGAACGCCATCGTCCTGTATCCCTGGATCCTGATCTCCACCTTTCTGCTGGCGATTTTCCTGGCCCTGATCAAGCGCCGGCAGGAACTGCTCAAGATCCAGGAGCTGCATCCCGAGCAGGTCACGCGCAAGACCCTGCAGAGCTACACCCTGGGCCTGCTGGACCAGATGATCAGCATCGCCACGGCCACGACCCTCATCTCCTACATCATGTACGTCCTCTCTTCCGACGTCCAGCAGAAATTTCACACGGACAAGCTTTACTACACGGTCCCGTTCGTCATCTTCGGCATCTTCCGCTACCTGTTCCTCTCCTATTCGAAGGGGGAAGGGGAGAGCCCTTCCGACATCATCTACAGCGACCTGCCCTTCACCTTGAACCTTCTCCTCTGGGTCGCCACCTTCATCCTGCTGGTCACCCGCTGAAGTTCCCGTGGATGGCCTGAGCGTCATCAAGCGCCTGCAATTCTCCGGGATCGGCCAGGAGGAGCTGGAAGACATCTACCGCCGCCACAAGGACGAGTACCGCGTGCTGCTGCATCTGGCGCAGCATCCCAGGTTCCCGCAGGGACTGGCGCTGGGGATCATCAGCAAGCTTTTCGCCGTCGACCTGGTGCGCCTCATCAAGAACGTCAAGGCCAACCCCTATGTGCGCAAGAAGGCCGAGATGGAGTTCATGCAGCGCTACAAGCGGCTGGCGCTCGGTGAAAAAATCTCGCTGCTGAAGATGGCTCCCAACGTACTTCTCCTCGCCTTGATCGATGAGAGCCACCCCCAGCTCCTCCAGGCGATCCTGGAGAACCCCTGCTGCAGCGAGGAGGTCGTCCTGCGCTTTGTCAACCGCGTTACGGAGCGCTACAGCCTCTACCAGGCCCTCTGCGAAACGCAGTGGTGCCGGAACCCGGCCGTGGCCGAGGCCGTAGCCCACGATCCCGAGGCGCCGGTCCGGATCCTGCTGAAGATCATCCCCTTCCTTGGACTGTCCGGCCTGCAAAAGCTGTTCGGTGACCCGAACACTCACCAGGCGGTCCGCGACCACATCCGCTCGTTCCTGGATAACCGGGGCCTCTGAACCCCCTGCGATCCCCCCGCTTGTCATTATAACCGGACTGGTATAAAATCGGTCCTGATGACCGTCCTGCGCAAAATTCCAGTTCTCATCTTGTTGGCATCATGCCTCCTGCCGGCTCGGGAGCCGGAGAGTAAGTACGGCTGGCCGCTGGCCATCCGCGACGGCGTCAGCTCGTCTTTCCAGGAGTTCCGCTCCAACCATTTCCACGCCGGCATCGACATGCGCACGTTCCAACGCACCGGCTTCCCGGTCCTGGCCGTCACCGACGGCTGGATCGAGAGCATTTCCGTCTCCAACCGCAGTTACGGGCGCCTCCTGCGCCTGAGGCACGCCGACGGCAATTATTCACTCTATGGTCACCTGGATCGATTTCGTGACGACATCGAGGTGGTTGTCGACCGGGTGCGGGCCGCCGGCGGCAAGAGGTATTTCCGCAACCATGTTCTGGCTGAGCCTCCTGCCGTGCGCCGGGGCGAGATCATCGCCTTCAGCGGCGAGAGCGGCGCCGGCTTCGCCCACCTGCACCTGGAAATCCGCGACGGGGCGGACCAGGCGCTGAACCCCCTGATGCTCATCGACAACCTGGCCGTTGATGCGTACGCGCCGCACCTGAAGGGGGTCCTGGTGCGCAGCCGAGGGGAGACGCAGGTGAACGGGGACTGCGGCGAGTTTTATTTCAAGCTGCAGCGGCAAGGCGCAGAATATACGCTGGCACGACCGCTGGAGATCAGCGGCGCCTGCGATATCGTCCTGGAGGCGATTGACCTGTCCGATGTCCGCCATGTCATCGCCCCCTACAGCGTGGAGGCCAGCCTGGACGGCAGGCCGGTCTTCGGCGTCTCGTTCGAGCGCCTGACGCGCGACGACAACAACCAGCTGGGCATGCTCTATGACATGGCCTACTCGACCTCCGGCAACTATCTCTTCAACCTCTGCTCGCAAAATGGTTTCGCCCTGGAAAAAACCGGCGGGCGACTGGCCGAAGAATTGGCGCGCCTCTCTCCCGGGTTGCACGAGATCCGTGCCACTGTCTCCGATCAGCGGGGGAACCGTGCCTTGGCCCTGCTTCCGGTGCTCAAGACCGCCCCGGTCGGTCGCCGCCCCGGTGAAATGAAAAGCGAGACGGCCGGCGGGAAAGGAAATGGGCTGATGCAGGGGATCGAATTTGTCACGTTCGTCAACCGCGGCGATATCGTGATCAAGGCGGTCGATTTTCCAGCCCCAGCCGGCCGCCTGAAGCTCAGGGTAACCCAGGGGGGGGAGGAACAGGTGGTTCCGGCCCGCGAGTACGCTTCAGGGGTCTATTTCGCCTTCAAGCCCCTGAACCATGAGCTCCGTATGCTGCTGCGCTTCGAACTGACCGAGAACGGCATTGTGGTCGAGGTCAGGCAAAAAGTGTTGCAGGCGGTGCTCCTAAAAAATAATTACCCGCAGACCGTGCGCTTCCAAGACTTTACGGCCGAGTTCGGTCCAACGACGGTCAGGGATCCGGCCGTTCTGTTGCTTGAGCCAGTGGCGCTGCAGCCCGATTTCCCGCTGCTGGCTGGCCCGGTCCGCTCCGGTCCAATCCATTTCGCCTTCCTGGACGCGGTTTTCTTCAAATTTAACACCCCGCTGGGTACTCCGCTTTCCCGGCAACTTGGGATTTTTAAATACCAGGAAACGACGCGGAAATGGACCTATGTGACTACTCGGCCCGACCCTGTGCCTGGATACCTCTCCACCAGGGTTTTGACGGCCGGGACCTACGCCCTTCTCCGCGATATCTTCCCCCCTGCCATCTCCCTGGGCCGGCTGAAGACCCGCCATTTAGGGAAGCTGAAGCGGCTGTTTGTCCTCGTAAGCGACAAGGGGATGGGAATTGATGACGCCTCCCTGGAGGTTTTCCTGAACCGGAATAGGCTCGCAGGTGACTATGATCCCGATTGGAGACATATCCATCTTAAAGAACTGCCTTATTTAAAAAAGGGGACCAACGAACTCCTTGTCCGCGCCGCCGACCTGGCGGGAAACCGGGTCGAAAAACGATTCTTTTTTTCATTGAAATAAGCGCGCAGCCGCTTTCCCGGGAATTTTCAAGAATACTGATCCAGATATTTTGGCAATGACTGTGGAAATCCCCGTTTTGAACTCCCTAGAATCTTGTGGGATATGGATTTCAGCGGATTGCATACTTTTAATATGCATAGAATGGCTATAATGCAAGATATTACCTGAATGTCCCGTCAGTCAATGATCCGCGAAGTTCAACCACGTCGCTCCTGGTTGTCCAAGGCGTTGACACGATGGGGGGAAAATGAGAAAATCAAGCGAAGAAAGAACTGTCCGTGTAAAAAATACATGCATCCATGTCCGGGGCTGATGCCAGTGGAAAGGGAGGACCCAGATTGACCAGCGTCGGGAGCGAAATTTTTGATGCCGATGCGCTCTTCATCCGCCTGCGCCTGCTTGGCGACATCGTCTTCACCATACCCGCGGTGCAATTGTTCAAAGAGCGCTTTCCCGGCACGCGCCTGCATTACGTGGTAGAGGAGCGGTTCAGGGATGTCGCCGAACTCATCCCCGGCGTCGACCATGTCATTGCCGTTCCCCGGCGCCGCGGCATCGCCGCTATCCTGGCTTTCCGCAAGCAGGTCCGTTCTCTGCGGATCGGCACCATCGTCGATTTCCATTCCGGACCCGCTTCGGCGCTGCTGACCCGGGTCAGCGGGGTTCCCCTGCGGATCGGCTACCGCACACCGAACCGCAATTGGGCCTATAACAAGCTGGTGGAGCGCTTTGATCCCTCGCGGCCGGCCCACTCCGTCCACAACCAGGCCCGGCTGCTCGAAGCGCTGGGCGTCGATGCCTGTTCACTCCCTCAATATCCGTTCATCGATCCGCGTACCTTTCCCGTTTCTCCACGGCTGGCCCCGCTCCTGCAGCTCCAGCCGCGGGTAGTACTCCATCTGGGCGCTGGCAACCGCTTCCGGGATTGGGGCGAGGACCATTTCTCCGCCCTGGTGCAGCGCCTGGGAGCGCAAAAGGTTCACGTCGTTCTGTTCGGCGGCACCCCTGAAGAAGCGGCGCGGGGAGCGAAGCTGGGCGGGCACCCTTATGTCCATGACGCGTCGGGCCGCTTGTCGGCCAAAGAAATTCTCTCCCTTGTAATCGGGGCGGCCGCCTACGTCGGCGCCGATTCGGGCCCCTTGCACCTGGCATCTCTGACCGCAACCCCACTGGTGGCCCTCTATGGCCCCAACCTGGCCGAGGTCAGCGGGCCATGGCGGCGGGAGGGCGTGGTGATCGTCCAGATGGAGATGGCGTGCCGTCCCTGTTCACAACGGAGCTGCAAGTATGGTACAATCCCCTGCATGCGGAACATCAGCACGGACAGGGTCTATGAAGCGGTCAGCCAGTTCATCCACTGAGCTGGCGTTCGCCCTGCTGCTGGCTTTCCTTTTCCTTATCGATGTCTCCATCGCCGCCTGCTATGTCCTGTCGACCCTCATCCTGGTCCTGTTCCTCGTGCATTTGCTGCGCGGTGGAAAATTCCCCATCCTGCCGTTTTTCTGTTGGTTTTTCGCGGCCTACATCTTTTTCACCCTGCTGGCTACGGTTTTTTCGCTGGACCGGGCCGCCAGCATCCGCGACAACAAGGAGCTGCTGATCTTCTTGCTGATCCCCGTCTATTTGTGGCTGCTGGATTCCTGGAAGCGTGTCCGTCTTTCCCTGTGGGCGGTCCTGGCCGCGGCGCTCTTTTCGTCGCTGGTGGGGATCTTCACGGTTTTGCGCCATGGGATTGTCCTGAACGACCGCCTGAAGGGCTTCACATCGCACTGGATGACTTACTCCGGGCTGCTGATGCTCCCCTTTATCTTCTTTGCCGTGCGGCTGGTGCTGCGGCATGAAAAGAAAAAGGAGACGGCAGCGATCTCGCTGGCCCTGGCCCTCATGCTGGCCGCTATCGCCTTTTCACTGACGCGCAACGTCTGGCTGGGCATCGCCGCCGCCCTGGGGCTGTTCCTTGTTTTTTT
>JAQUQF010000135.1 GCA_028749105.1 Acidobacteriota bacterium
GATCCGCATCCAGCTGGCTGCGGTTCTCAAGTCCATCATCTCGATGCGGCTGCTGCCGCGCGCCGACGAGAAGGGCCGCGTGCCGGCCGTCGAGATCCTCATCAGCACGCCGTTCATCCAGGACTGCATCGTCACTCCGGAAAAGACCAAGCTCATCAAGGAGGCCATCTCCCAGGGCATCTCCCAGTACGGCATGCAGACCTTTGACCAGTCGCTCTACTCCCTTTACCTGAAGAATCTCATCTCGTACGAGGAGGCCCTGAAGTGGGCCAGCAACCCCGACGAATTCAAGCTCAAGAAGATCGGCGTTCAGAGCGCCAAGGACATGTCCATGGAAGAGATGGAGAGGCGCATGTCCGAGATCGGAGTCGGGGCGCCGGAAAAGGTGCCGGAGGACACGACACGCGATCACCACCTGCTCGAGATCGAATGATGACGGGCAACGCCGACATCCGCCGGACTTTTTACGAGTTCTTCCAGGAGCAGGGCCACCAGCGGGTCCTCTCTGCGCCCCTCGTCCCGGCCAAGGACCCCTCCCTGCTCTTTACCAACGCCGGCATGAACCAGTTCAAAGGCGTATTTCTGCAGGAGGAAAAGCGGGATTACCGCCGGGCGGTCACCATCCAGAAGTGCATGCGCGTTTCGGGCAAGCACAACGACTTCGACGAGGTCGGCCACACCGATTTTCACCATACGTTCTTCGAGATGCTCGGCAATTTCTCCTTCGGGGACTATTTCAAGGAGAAGGCCTGCGCCTACGCCTGGGAGCTGCTGACGCGCCACTACCGCCTGCAGCCCGAGCGCCTGTGGATCACCGTTTTCCGCGACGACGACGAGGCCTTCCGCATCTGGGAGGAGCAGATCGGTGTGCCAGTGGCGCGCATTCACCGGCTGGGCGAGAAGGACAACTTCTGGCAGATGGGCGACACCGGCCCCTGCGGGCCCTGCTCCGAGATCCACTATGACCGCGGTCCCGATTTCGGCCCGTCGGAATTCGTCGACGGCAACCGCCGCTTCGTCGAGATCTGGAACCTGGTCTTCATGCAGTACAGCCGGGACAAGGCGGGGACACTGCAGCCGTTGCCCGCCCCCTCCATCGACACCGGCATGGGCATGGAGCGCCTGACCGCCGTCCTGCAGGGCGTGGCCAGCAACTACCGCACCGACTTGTTCTCCCCCATCATTGCGCGCGCCGCCGAGCTGGCCGCCATCGATCGCGAAGCCCCTGCCTTCCAGGTGGATCTCAATGTCGTGGCCGATCACGTCCGCGCCCTGGCCTTTCTCATCGCCGACGGCATCATGCCGGCCAACGACGGTCGCGGCTACGTGCTGCGCCGCCTGCTGCGCCGGGCGGTCAAGCACGGCAAGGCGCTGGGCCTGCAGGGGACGTTCCTGCACAAGCTCAGCGGCCAGGTCGTCGACGTGATGAAGCCGTTTTACCCGGAACTGGAGCCCAGCCGAGAGTTCATCGCCCGGGTGATCGCCATTGAAGAAGAGCGCTTCAATCGGACCTTGGCCAATGGCCTGAAGCTCTTCGACGACCTGCTGGTCGCGGCCATCGAGAACAGGCAGGAGCGCCTTTCCGGCAGCGACCTCTTCCGCCTCTCCGATACCTACGGCTTCCCCCTGGATTTCGCCCGCGACCTGGCCATGGAAAAGGGCGTGGGCATCGACTTCGAGGCCTTTCAGCGCGAGCTGCAGGGCCAGAAGGAGCGCTCACGGGTCAGCCTGCAGGAAAAGCGCCGTGAGGCCGTCGGCCTGGAGGGCGTCGAGCGCCTGGCCAGCGAATTCACCGGCTATGACGAGCTGCAGTCCGACGCCGTGCTGCTGGCCATCTACGCCCAGGGCAAAAAAACGGAGCGCCTCGCCGCCGGCCAGAAGGGCATCCTGGTCTTTGACCGTACCCCATTCTACGCTGAGGGCGGCGGCCAGGTGGGCGACAACGGCAGCGGCAAGACCGGCGCCGCCTACTTCACGGTCAGCGACACCAGGAGGGCCCCGGGAGGGGCGATCCTCCACGAGGCGCAGGTCGGCGAAGGGGTGTTGCAGGTCGGGGACAGCGCCCGCCTGGAAGTGGACCCGGCACGGCGACGGCAGATCGCCGTGCATCACACGGCCACCCACATGCTGCAGGCCGCCCTGCGCGAGGTCCTCGGCCTGCACGTCAAGCAGGCCGGTTCGCGGGTGGCCGCCGACAAGCTGCGCTTCGACTTCACCCACTTCGGCCCGCTCAATCCCGACGAACTGGAAAAAGTGGAGCGCACCGTCAATGAGAAGATCCGCGAGAACATCCCCGTGTCCCCGCGCACGGAGAGCTACGAGGACGCCCTGCGCTCCGGGGCCATGGCCATTTTCGAGGAAAAATACGGCGACACCGTGCGCGTGGTCTCCATGGGCGATTATTCCCAGGAGCTTTGCGGGGGAACCCACCTGCAGGCCAGCGGTGAGATCGGCATGTTCAAGATCACCGGCGAAAGCTCGATCTCTTCAGGAGTCCGCCGCATTGAAGCCGTAGCCGGAGAGGCGGCTTTCGTTTACCTGGAGCGGCAGCTGCATGCCTTCCAGCAGGTGCTGAGCCATTTCGGGCAGAAAACGGACGGAGTGCTGGCTTTCCTGAAAAAGCTTGAAGCGCGGGCCAAGGAGGGCGAAAAGCAGCAGAAAAAAGGGGTGGCGGACGGCGCGCCCGACGCCGGCGAGCTGATCCGGGGTTCCCGGCAGATCGCCGGTATCCCCGTCGTGATCGCCTCGCTGCCGGGCGTCGACCGCGGCTCTCTCAGCGGGCTGGCCGACGAGATCAGGAACCGTACCCGCGGCGTGGCCGTCCTTTTTACCAGCGGCAACGGCGGCTCGCTGGTCGTGGCCTCGGTTTTCAAGGACTTGACAGCGCAATTCAATGCGAATATACTGATAAAAAAGATCGCCCTCATGATCAACGGCAAGGGCGGCGGCAGAAACGACTTCGCCCAGGCGGGTGGCGATCCCATCGTTGATCCCGAGGGGCTGAAGGAGCGGATCGGCCGCGCTTTGCAGGAAGGGCATGAAGAATAGAGCAATCGTTTTCTGCGGCGCCTGGCTCATCGGCGGCATGCTTTACGCCGGCCTGGTGGTACGCCAGGACAAGAACGGCCACATCGTCCTCTCCAACACCCTGGACAAGGGCGGCAGCGACAATATCTCCATGTCAGTCTCCAGAGCTCCGCGCTCCAAGGCCATTCCCCTGCATTACCAGCAGAAAATCCAGACGCTGACCCAGAAACATGATTTTCGCCAGGACCTGGTCATTGCCGTAGCCAGGGCCGAATCGAGCTTCAATCCCCTCGCCGTTTCGCCCAAAGGGGCGGTGGGCATCATGCAGCTGATGCGCGACACCGCCCGTCAATACGGAGTGATCAACCGCTACAATGCCCATGAGAACATCGAAGCCGGGGTTAAGCACCTGAAATACCTTTACGAAAAATTCCAGGGTGACATCCCCCTGACGCTGGCCGCATACAACGCCGGTGAGGAAGCCGTCAGCAAATACAAGGGCGTCCCCCCCTATCGCGAGACGCGGAACTACATCCGCCGCGTGATGTCGCAGATGGGGCTGAACTACTCTTTCTCGGCGCCCACCCGCCCCAAGACCAAGATTTACAAGTACACCACCCTCGCGGGCAACACCATCATCACCGACACCCTGCCGGCCGACATCGGCGGGACCCTGGAAGTCATCAATTAGGGATGACCTTTGCCTGAAGCCAACTCCAAACCTGTCCAGGGACTCGGCAAAAGCGTTCTGATCGGAGGCGTTGCCTCCGGGATCCTATCTATTTTCCCCGGCTTGAACCTGCTCAACCTTTTTTTTATGACCTGGATCGTCCTGGGCGCCGGCCTGACCATTCACCTGCTCAAGCGGCAGACCCCGGACCTCGGCCGCGGCGATGCGCTGTTGGCCGGGGCACTGAGCGGCCTGACCGGCGGTGGCATTTTTGCCGTCCTCGGTTTCATGTCGCTGATCGGCATGACCCAGGAAAAACTCGACGCCATGGTCGAATCCACGCGGGCCCTGGCGCCGTTCCTGGCTGAAAGCCCGGCCGCTTCCATGAGCAGCGGCTCATTCAAGGCCATGATGGCCGTCGCCATCTGCATGTTTCTCATGTTAGCCATCGCCGCCGGGGCGATCGCCGGGCTGGCCGCCCGCCGCATTCTGCACCCGACCGGGAGCAAGCCTCAATGAACAAGGTCCACGTGATCGTCAACCCGTCTTCGGCATGCGGCCGGACCGGCAAGCATTGGGAAACGATCAAAACGGCCATTCGTTCTCACTTCCGGGAGTTCAAGTACGTTTTCACCGAGAAGCCCCGGCAGGCGACCGAGATTGCCCGCGACCTGCTGTTGGACGGATTCGACCTGCTCATCGGCGTCGGCGGCGACGGCACATTGAACGAGATCAGCAGCGGCTACTTCCACCCCACCTCGGGGCAGGCCATCAACTGCGAGGCGGCTGTGGGCATCATCCCCTCGGGGACAGGCTCGGACTTCATCCGCTTCATGAAAGTCCCCGGCGATTTTGAAAAATCGGCCGCGCGCATCAAGAACTCGCAGAACCGCAAGATCGACATGGGGCGGATCCGCTACGGTGCCGCCGGCACGGCGCCGAAAACGCAGTACTTCATCAATGTGGCCGACTTCGGCCTGGGCGCGGAAGTGATCCGCCGGATCTCCTCCATCCAGTCCGGGAGCCGCGGCGCATTCACCTACTACCGCGGCCTCCTCTCCACCCTGATGAGCTACCGGAGCAAAAATGTCCGCATCACCCTCGATGACGGCCGGGAGCTGCGGGGGGAATACCTGATCGGGGCCGTGGCCAACGGGCGGATCTTCGGCGGCGGCATGATCATCGCCCCCCGGGCCGAGCCCGACGATGGCGTTTTCGACCTGGTGCTCATCGAACCCATGAAAAAGATCGAGGTCCTGGCCAATTCGCGCCTCCTCTACTCCGGGACGATCGAGCGCAACCCCAAGGTCCACATCCTGAAAGCCCGTCAGATCCGGGTTGAATCATCCGATAAAGTCTACATCGAGTATGACGGCGAGGTCGGCGATCTCCTTCCCGCCGAGTTCACCGTGGTCGAGAGAGCGTTGAACCTCAGGATCTGAGCACCCATGAAGAAACAAATGGAGGCCTGCCCATGAACCAGTCCATCAATCGCATCAAGGACTCCCTGCTCGCCGGGCAGCCGATCGTGCAGGTCATCTCGTTCGAGGAGAAGCGGGTCGAGGGCTTCCTGAAGAAACTCTGCCAGCAGACCCTCAAGAACCAGAACATCTACTCCTGGGACAGCTACAACGGCCTCAGCCGCGGCGACGTCCCGGTCCCCGACAGCAAGGACCCCATCATCGCCCTCGACCTGGCGCTGAAAGCCGTTGAGCCCGCGTTCTTCATCTTCAAGGACCTCAACCCGCGCCTGCGCCAGGAACTGCTCCTG
>JAQUQF010000136.1 GCA_028749105.1 Acidobacteriota bacterium
AAAGTGGCCGGACCTCTACGCGTTCAACAAAAAAAATCAGGCGCGCTACCTGGCCGAGCCGGGGGCGGCCCTGCGGGAGATCAAGGCAGGACAATGATGTTTGCGGCAGCAGGGACGGATCAATGAATCTCAAAAATGTCACGGGGGATGCATGCGTTGCCAACCAGCAGCAGCGACATCCCGTATAATATTTAAAAAAGGAGAGCAACATGAAACGAAATGAATTTTTCAAAGCGTGCGGCGCCGGCATTTGCGGCTGCGGCGTGATGGGCCTGCTGGCGCCGCTGGCGGCGCGGGCCGAGGATACGGCCGCGCCGGCAACGGCCGTACCCGTTGATCCCGAGTTGCTGAAGCAGCAGCTGGAAGGCGCCCGCGAACGCTTCGCCAAGCTGCTGACCATCATGGGCGAGCAGCTGGATGACGCCACGCGCAACAAGATCCTGCAGAGCCTGGGCAGCCAATGCTCCCAGCCCTACGCCGCGTTTTTCAACAAGTACCGCGGCGACCTGCAGGGCTTCCTGGACAAGATCAAGACGGCGTGGGTCGAGCGGACCGAGTACGATGAAAAGACCGGCATCCTGCGCGTGATCGGCAAGCCCGCTCCCTGCGCCTGCCCGCTGGTAAAGGCCGGGCGGACCCCGGTTGAATTCTGCGACTGCTCCGGTGGCTGGAACCAGGCCGCCTTCTCCACCGTGCTGGGCCGGCCGGTGACCATCGAGATCGAGGAGTCGGTCCTGCGCGGCGGCACGCGCTGCAGCTTCCGCATCGGCACCAAGGGGTAACTCGAGGCGATGGTTATGAAAGCGATCGTGTACACAGAATACGGGCCACCGGAAGTGCTCCAGCTCAAAGAAGTGGAAAAGCCTGTTCCCAGGGACAATGAGATACGGGTACGCGTCCATGCGGCCTCGGTGAATTACGGAGACATCCTGGCGCGGGATTTCAGGTCAGTCTCGCCGCGGATGTTTAATATGCCGCTGCTCTTGTGGGTCATCGCGAAACTGGTCTTCGGCATTAGGAAGCCGAAAATAACTATCCTGGGGAGCGAGTTTGCCGGGGAGGTCGAGGCGGCCGGAAAAGCGGTGAAGCGATTCAAGGTCGGCGACCCGGTTTTCGGCTATACCGGTCAAAACATGGGCGCATACGCCGAGTACCTGTGCATGCCTGAAAACGGGGCAGTGGCCATGAAGCCGGCCGCCATGTCCGATGAGGAGGCCGCCGTCGCCCCCTACGGGGCGATCATGGCGTTGTATTTGCTGAGAAAACAAAACATCCGGCCGGGGCAAAAGATCCTGGTCAATGGGGCCAGCGGAGGAATCGGCTCGGCCGCGGTCCAGCTGGCCAAATATTATGGGGCGGAGGTGACCGGAGTATGCGGCACGCCGAGATTGGAATATGTAAAATCCCTGGGAGCGGATAAGGTCATCGATTACAACCAGGAGGATTTCACCGGCAGCGGCGAGACCTATGACCTCATTTTCGACATCCTGGGCAAGAGCTCGTTCTCCCGCAGTAAAAATTCGCTGTCGCCGAATGGTCGCTATCTCCGGGCCAGCTTCAAGACGAGGGAGCTTTGGCAAATGCTGTGGACTGCGATGAAAGGCGGCAAGAGGGTCATATGCGCACTGGCGCCCGGAAGCCAGAAAGACCTGCTCTCCGTCAGGGAGCTTATCGAGGCGGGAAAGATCAAAACGATCATCGACAAATGCTATCCCCTGGCGCAGGCCGCCGAGGCCCACCGCTATGTCGCCCAGGGGCACAAGAAGGGGAGCGTGGTCATCACCGCGGGCAATTCAGGAGTTGCGGATGCGAATCAATACTAAAAGCGTTTTGTTGAGCGGATTGGCTGCCGGGATGGCGATCCTCATCAGCGGGCTGACCATGGTTCCCGTCGTGGGGAACGAAATGGACAGGGCTCTTGCCAATCGCGGCTTGCCGCCGCTGGGCAAGCCCGCGATGGCCTACTTCGCCCTGTTCTCGCTGATCATGGGACTGTCTCTCGTATGGCTGTATGCCGTCGCAAAAACCCATTTCGGGCCCGGTAAAAAGACGGCGCTGATCGTCTCCTTCACCGTCTGGTTCCTGGCTTATTTTTTATCCAATGCATCAAAATTGGCGTACGGTTTCCTGCCGATCCGGCTTACCGTGATTGGAACCGCCTGGGGCCTGGCGGAATTGGTATTGGCTGGCTGGATCGGATCTTGTCTTTATCGGGAAAAGAAAATTTGAATCGGTGACGCCCGGGCGATCATGGGTAAAAAAGCTGAGAATGCCGTGGCCCCCGCCAATTCTTATTCGTGTTCCATCATGTAAAAGACATTCCAGTAGCAAGCGGAATACTTGCGGTAGAGATCGATCTCCATCTGCACGGTGGCGAGAAATTCTGTCTTTTCCGCGTCTGCGGCGGCCATACCGGAAGATGTTGAAACGTTGAAGCAGCAGTTGGAAAAACCAGCAAGCGCCTTGCTTGGCAATCGATTTTTTGAAGATGCGGTGGCGTTTGTGTCTGACCGGATTTCAAGGATTCTTCGCCACTGGGTTCTTTTTAAGTGTCTCCAACAGCCGGATGTAGGCCGGCTCCTGGCGGATCGCCTCGAGGTCGGGGTCCCTGCCGATGGCCTCCCGGTCCCGCACGCCATTGCCGACGGCCGCTTCCAGGGCGCGCAGGGCATCCTTTTTTTCTCCGAGACGGGAATAGACGCAGGCCAGGTTGTACCAGGAATAGCCGCGGCCGGGATCGACGAGGACGGTCAATTCGTATAAATATCTGGCCGATTTCAAGTCGTCCCGTGCGTAGGCCTGCAGCGCATTATTGATTGCTTCCGCGAAAAGAAACCCCAGCAGCCGGCGTGCGGTCAGGCCGGCGGCGGAATCGTCATCCTGTTTCTTGCGCAGTCCGGGAATTCCCAGGATGTCGAGAAAACGGCGGCGCTCCGGAGCATTGGCGGCATTCATATAGGCCGCCAACGCGCCGTTGACCTGGGCGAATTTCCGTGTTTCCTCTTCCTCGGCCGCTTTCAGCGCTTTTCTGTACTTTTTGATCTCCGCCGGGCGGTCGAGCCGCGCGGCGGCACTTTCCGCCGGAACCACATCGACGAGACCGCGGAAATCGGCAGCCAGGGCGAGGTATGCCTCATGGGCCGCGGCGGATTCTCCCGCCATTTCAATCTCTAGGGCTTGCTGCGAGCGCTCCGCGAATCGGGCGGCGATCCAGGCATCGTCCTTATTCCGCCTGCCTTTTTTCATGGCCTGGAGTTCCAGCCACGATATCGCATTCATGGCCACCGCGCCGGGCATCCAGGCGTGCCCGCCGGCAAATACTTCCAGGT
Organism: Acidobacteriota bacterium; assembly: GCA_028749105.1. Lineage (GTDB taxonomy): Bacteria > Acidobacteriota > Aminicenantia > UBA2199 > UBA2199 > UBA2199. Next base: position 3,330 of record JAQUQF010000136.1, read on the forward strand.
GATTCGCCACTCCGAGTGCGTTCATGGCGGCGACGATATTCCGGGAGGGCCAGTAATTGAAATCGGTAAGGCCGGTGGCGACGAATACGGCAAGGTCCTTGGGGAGCGCTTCCGTGGTCATTCCCTCTGGCAAGCCGCCGCAGCATGAGATCACGCCGGCCCAGGGTCTGTTCAGGAACAGGCCGAACAGCAGCGCCATCTTGGCGCCGCCCGAGTGGCCGGCCGAGTACACCCGGTCATTGTCGATGCGCAAGCGCGCCTGCGTGTCGTCCCAGACGGCCTGCAGCGCGCGGATCGCAGGCTCCCAGGGGCCGTTTCGCGAATTGTTGGAGCAGACGAGGATGTAGCCGAATTTTTCCGCCGCCTCCCGGAAAAGACGGATTGGAATCGGCCCGCGGGCGCCGGGCTCGAAACAATAGATGATCGGCCAGCGCCGGTCATGGCTGTAGGCGGAAGGCAGATAGAGCGCGTAACTCTGCTCGGCGTCTGCCGCGCAGGCGACGGCATCCACCGGCGTCCCCCTGGGCAGATCTTCAGCCGCGCTGAACCCCGCCAACAGCATGAAAAACATCAGCATGACCAGGCGCGCTTTTCTTTTTAGCATGACAGGATTATTGCATGAAATCGTCTCAGGTTTGCAATCCGCGGATCTTCCATTCCTTGTATTCGTTCAGGTCCCTTTCCACCAGAAGCAGGCAGCCGGCGATCACGGCCGCATCATCAAGAAATCCGACAATGGCGATGAAATCGGCTATGATATCGAAGGGATTCAGCACATACAGCAGCGCGAACACGATGACGGCGATCGACCAGCGCGGGATCCTCTTGTACACGCCTCTCCGGTAATCGCTGATGATCGCCATCAGCAATTTGAAATCCTCAAAAAACCTGTGCAACGGCCCCGCATGCGCGAACTTGCTCTCGATGACTGCGGATTTTTCGAGCACTTTCTTGAAATCCGTTTCCTTGATCCTGGCTGCTCCTTTTCTTGCGATCTTTTTCCCGTCCAGAACGGTTATTTTCTTTCTGGCCATGAGATCCCCCTTGTGTCGCGCTCTTCCCATACTATATACAATTATTATGAATTTCATGCAACTCTCTAGCGCCGAACCGCACGGCGCACAGGGTTGGCGCCTGCAGGGGGATCGCTTGTCCTGGAGTGCGGGACCGGCATGTGCTATATTCGTCCCATGAGCACGATAACAAGGGTGAAGGTCTGCTGCATCGCCTCCGGGGAGGAAGCCAGGCTGGCGATCTCGTTCGGGGCATCGGCGCTGGGGCTGGTCGCAGCCATGCCCAGCGGCCCGGGACCGATCGCCGATGACCTCATCCGGCGCATCACCGCTTCGGTGCCACCGCCCGTCGCCACCTTTCTTCTCACCTGCGAGACGCGCGCCGACGCCATCATCGCCCATCACCGCCGCACCCTGACCAACACGCTGCAGCTCGTGGACGCCCCCGAGGAAGGGGCTTGCGCTGCGATCAGGAAATCGCTGCCCGCAATCAAGATTGTCCAGGTAATCCATGTCCGCAGCGAACAGACGATCGATGAAGCCCTGGAAGCCGTCGGCCGGGTCGACGCCTTGCTTTTGGATTCGGGGAATCCTTCTCTGGCCATAAAAGAACTTGGCGGCACCGGCCGCGTCCACGACTGGCGACTCAGCCGCCGCATCGTCGAGCAGTCGCCTGTCCCCGTTTTTCTCGCCGGCGGCCTGAATGCCGCCAATGTCCGGGAAGCGATCGATCACGTGCAACCCTTCGGCGTTGACCTTTGCAGCGGCGTCCGCAGCAACGGCCATCTCGATCCGAAAAAGCTGGAGGCGTTCTTCAATGCTGCCTGGAAATAATCAATTTCGGGGTCGAGACTCATTTTGAATCAAGAGCCGGCATATGGCTTTTGTTTAAAGGATGCAAAGAATGAGTAAAGCGGAAAAGTTTTGGGACGGACTGGCAGACAAGTTTGATGCGCGAGATAAAAATTTCGAAAAGACTCACAGCAAGACCATCGAAAACACCAGGAAATATCTCAATGCCGGTGATATTGTCCTGGATTACGGATGCGCGACGGGAACAGCCGCCATCGAAATTGCCGGCAATGTGCAAGCGGTTTATGGCATCGACATATCCTCCAAGATGATCGAGGCCGCAAAAAGAAAAG
>JAQUQF010000137.1 GCA_028749105.1 Acidobacteriota bacterium
TCAGGCACCACTCCCCCGCCCTGTTGATGTAGATCAGGAAAGGTTCGTACTTCTCCCTGTCCAGGTTTTCCCAGATGGACCTCGCCGACAGCAGCGACACGGCGTGCTCGGCCGACTTGCCGCCGAAGATCAATCCAACCCTCGTTTTTTTCATGATGATACCTGCAACCCGTTTATCCTTTATTATCGGTATTATTCATTTCAAGGTCATGCGCCAATACCGAGGCCAAACTGGCTTGCGATTCATTGTAGCATCATGAAAAATATTGGTCAAATTGAGGTCGCGGCTATGGCTTGACGCTGTCGTAATAGTAGCGGTAGAAGAAGTGGTTGCGCAGGATGTTCTTGACGTAGTTGCGCGTCTCGGAAAAGGGGATCATCTCGATGAACTCCTCCTCGTCGGCCAGGGGGAAATCCTGCAGCCACTGGTCGACGCGATGCGGCCCGGCGTTGTAGGCGGCCAGCGCCAGATAGAGCCTGCCGTCGTAGCGCTCCAGAAGCGTCTTCAGGTATTCAAGTCCCAGGCGGATGTTAAGCTCCGGATCGTACAGGTCCTTGGCCTTGACCTTCAGGCCGCTGCCGTTGGCCACCTGGCGCGCCGTGCCGTGCAGCAGCTGCATCAGGCCATAGGCGTTGGCGGGCGAGCGCACGTCGCTGCGGAAGAAGGATTCCTCGCGGATCAGGGCCAGCACCAGGCTGGGGTCCATCCCCTGCTCCCGGCTGTAGGACGCGACCAGGTCTTCGTACGGACGGGGGAAAAAGATGCCGCTGAGGAAGTTGGGCAGGCGCACTCCTTCCAGCAGGGGGAAATTGCCGCGGAACTTGTTGTAGGCCAGGAAATACTGGTTCTGACGGTAGTAGAGCAGCGACTCGATGACCTTGAGCAGGTTGAGGTCGCCGGCGCCGAGTTGCGGGTCGCGCTTGGCCCAGTTGACGGCCTCCGCCGCTTCGGGCCACAGGCCGCGCCCGGCCAGGACCTTCAGGTTCTCGACGATCTCCAGGAAATGACTGCCCGGCGGGTCGTCAAGGCCGCCGAGGAAATCGAGATGCAGATCCTTGAACCCGTCGCTGCCCCCCAGCACCTTGACCGCGTAGTAGGAAAAAGGATACGCATTCAGTTCGGGCGGGGCACTCTCCTCAAGCTTGGCCTGCCAGTAGCGCGAGGCGATGCGGTAGCCCGGCACCGGGGAATCGGCGCCGACGCGGAAATACTTCAGCGCCTGCGCCTTGTCGTCCTGGCGGTAATGGATCCAGGCCAGCAGCCAGACGGTCTTCCAGTATTCCTCGCGCTGCTCCCCGCTCGTCTTGATGTAGCGCTCGTACAGCGGCAGCGCCCTGGCAAAATCCCCCTGGCCCAGCAGGATCTGCGCCAGGTCGAACAGCAGGCCGGGAGAAAGGAGGGTTCCCGAGCCGCTGCGCCGCAGGCGCTCCTCAACGTCAAGGCCTGGATTTTCACGCACGTCCATCTTGACCAGGATGCGCTCGGCCTGGTCACGGTATTTTACGGCAAGCGGCGCACGCAGCAGCTGCCGCGCCTGGCCGTAGGAACGGCCGCGGTAGGCGAACTCGGCCTGGAACAGGCGGTTCAGCTCGCGGAAGCCGCTGTAGGGCAGTTCGCGCCGGAACTCGCCGCCCTCGCCCCCTGCCAGCAGGAAAGCGAACTTGGCGTGCCATTCATCCTCGTCCAGGCGCTTTAGCATCCCGGCCAGGTCGGGCCGGGAAAGGCGCCGCGAGAAGACCTCCAGATGGTGGCGGGCAAACAGGAGCCTGAATTCCTCAAAGGCTTGCCTCGATTTTCCGGTTTTCAGCAGGCTGTCCAAGAGCAGGACACGGGTGTCCAGATCGGACGGCGGCCGCAAATCAGAAAAGGCGATGAATTCAGCGTAACGCCGGGAGGCGTGGAGGTTTTTCAGCCGCAGCGCATCGCGGCGCCCGGTGAGGAACGAAAAGCGATCGGGAATCCCGTCCAGTGCGGCCGTGCTCTCCGCGTATTTTTTGGCGTCAAACAGCTCCTGGGCTTTCTTCAGGCTATCGATGGCTTCCAGCAGGGGCGGCGCCGGGGCGTCGGCAGCAGCCGGGGGCGCCTCCCGGTTGTCGGCCAGGAAATGGCTCAAGATGCGGTAGTTCAGGAAAAGCTGCCTGCGGTCGAGGGTCGGCCTTGCTTCGGCAAGCGGGGTTTCGCGCTGCAGCCAGGCGATGGCGAATGCGGCGGCGAAGGAGAAGAAAATGACCTGGCAGAATAAAAGCGTGTAGGGGAAACTGCCGCTTTTAATTGAAAACTTCAAACTTGTAGCCCTTCAAGGCCGAACGGTCCCCCTTGGCCAGCAGCTTGACCATTTGCTCCTCGAAATAGCGCATGTCGCTGGAACGCCGCATGTACAGTTCCTTGGCCTGCAGCAGGGTCTCCTTCAGGACTTCGTAGAGGTTCTTGTTCTTGATGCCGTCTTCCACCACTTTCTTGTTGTACAGGATGATATCGTTGATGATCACCCGGGCGTAGCGTTCGGGGTCGTTGTCGCGCACCGGCGCCGATGTCTTTTCCATTTCATCTGCAGGCACGTAGGGCTTCGGCTCCGCCTCGGGCTCCTCGATGAACTCCTGGGTCTTGATCTTGGCCAGCAGCTTCTGGCGGATGGGCAGCAGGTCCAGGCTGAGCTCGCCCACAGTGGCCAGGATCTCGATCGACTTGCCTTTGATCGGGGCGCCGGAGAGCGAATCGGTGTAGATCACCGCCTGGGGCTTGCCCTTGACGAAGAAGGGCAGGACGAAAATCCTCTTGGGCTTGCCGCCGCCGAGGCGGTTGTAGATCAGGAAATCGTCTGGTTTGGACAAGGGGTCGCCCTGGTAGTTCTTCTTTGTCTCGATGACGCTTTTCAGCACCGTGTTGGCCGAGAGCGAGAAGAAAATGCGCTTCAGCTCCTCGTCGCTGATCTGGCCGTTCTCGCCCGAGAAACCCTTGCCGCGCCAGCCGACCAGCTTGTCGTCGCGCAGCAGAAACAGGGCGGCGCGGTCGCAGAAGCGATTGATGCCCTCGATGATGGCGCCGATCAGCATGAGCTGGTTCGCCGCGGTGGAGATCGTCCTGACGTATTCGTTCAGGATTTTGATATCGGCCGCCCCCTCTTCCTCCTCATCCTTGCCGGCGAATTCCGCGGGCAGGGTGAACTTGGCCAGCTCGTCCATGTCCTTCAGCTTTTCTATGTCCTTGAACACGCTGCTCTGGAAGCCGTCGATGCGGTTCAGCAAGAACTCGATCTTCTCATTGATCACTTTCTCAACGTAATTCTTGATCTCCTCGTTTTTCATGAACTCCTCCTTGTTTGCATTAGACTCCGGCCTCCAGGCGGCTGGCCAACAGTTCGGGCAATCCGGCATCGCGGATCTTCTTCTGGGTTCGGCTGACGTCGTAGGCGAAGCGGTTGAAGCTGAGTTCCATCTTCAGCGAATCGAAGACGATGTAGCTTGCGGCCGAGTTCTTGTCCCGCGGCTGCCCGATGGAACCGGGGTTGATCAGGTAGCGGGTTTTGCGGTCGAGCTTGATGCGCGTGTTCTCGGCCAGCGGCACGACGTCGATCTTGTTGTTGCGCAGGTAGTAGACGATCGGGTAATGGGTGTGGCCGAAGAAGCCGATCGATGTCTCCATGAAGCGGAACGACTCCGTGGCCTCGAACGACGAGAATACATAGTAGTCCTCGTCGAAGGTGGAGCCGTGGCAGATGGTGATGAAGCCGTCGACCAGCTGCGGCCCCTTTGGCAGATTCTTCAGGTACTGCACGTGGTCCGGCGAGATCTTCAGCTTGCTCCATTCGGCGGAAAAGGCGGCGGCCGGGTTGAACAATGCCGACGATTCCAGGTCGGCGATGACCTTGTCGTGGTTGCCGCGCACCGCCTGCAGGTGCGGCAAGCCGCGGAACAGGCCGATCACTTCGTCGGGGTTCGGCCCGTAGCCGACCAGATCGCCCAGGAAGAGGATCTTGTCGACGTTCTTCGCCTTCTTCTGCGCGAGGAACTTCTCGAAGGCCTCGAGGTTGCTGTGGATGTCACTAAAGATGAGGTAGCGCACGGGTCACCGTCTTGTAAAGTTCTTCGGCATGATAGGAGCTCCGCACGAAGGGTCCGGACTCCACCCCCTTGAAGCCGCTCTCCAGGGCGGCTTGCTTCAGCCCGGCGAAATCGCCGGGGGAATAGTAGCGCTCGACCGCAAGGCTGCGGCCGTCGGGCTGCAGGTACTGGCCGATGGTCAGCAGGTCGACCCCGCTGCCGCGCAGGACGCCGAACAGGTCCAGGATTTCGGCTTCCGACTCTCCCAGGCCGACCATCAGCCCGCTCTTGGTGATCCAGCCCCGCTCCCGGCCGCGCTCCAGGATGCGCAGGGAGTCGCCGAAGGCGGCGGCGCGGCGATTGACCTTGGGATACAGGGAGGAAACCGTCTCGATGTTGTGGGCCAGTACGTCCACCCCGGCGTCCAGGACGGCGTCCAGAAGCTCCGGGCGGCCTGAAAAATCGGGGACAAGAGCCTCGACCCGCAACTGCGGCCGCGCGCTCTTCAGCGCGCGGACGATGGCGGCGAAATGGCCGCTGCCCTGGTCGGGGAGGTCGTCGCGCGTCACCGAGGTGATGACGACGTAGTTCAGGCCCATCACGCCGGCCATTTCGGCCAGCTTGCGGCCTTCGTCGGGATCGAGGGGAAGCGGCGCGCCGCCGGCGACCGCGCAGAAGCGGCAGTCGCGGGTGCAGACATCGCCCATAACCAGGAACGTGGCCTGGCCGCCGTTCCAGCACTCGTGGGCGTTCGGGCAGCGGGCGCTCTGGCAGATGGTGTGCAGCCCCTGTTCCTGCAGCTTGCTTTTCAATGCGAAATAGGCCCTGCCTCCCGGCAGCCGCGCCTTCAGCCAGGCGGGTTTTCTTCCGGGGAGGGGCTCTGGGCTCATCATCGCCTTCATGACCTCGTTTTCACCAGGTACAGCTCCGTTTGGGGCTGCGACAGGTACTCCGCTCCACCAGCGGTGATGACGACCATCTCCTCCACCGTGGCCACCCCGTAATCCTTGATGTAGATGCGCGGCTCGATGGTGAACACCTGGTCCTTCTCCAGCGGCATGAACGGCAGGCTGCCGTAGCGCTCCCAGGCCGGCGCCAGCAGGGCGCCGCCGTCGTGGGCATCGCGACCCACCTGATGCCCCAGGGCGTGGGGATACTCGTCGTAGCCCTGCGACACGATATGGCTGCGGGCGATGGTGTCGATGTCCAGTCCGCGCGCCCCCGGCTTCAGGGCGGCGAAGGCCAGGCGGATCGATTCGCTGAGGACGGCGAATCCCCTCTTGACTTCGGGCGGCGCCTCCTTCTCCCCCGGGCGCAGGATGTACCAGGTGCGCTGCAGGTCGGAGCAGTATTTTTCGACCTTGACCCCGAAGTCGATGTTGAAGATATGGCCCGGCTTCAGTATGTTGCCGGTGGGCGCCGAGTGGGCGCCGACCTCCTGGGGA
>JAQUQF010000138.1 GCA_028749105.1 Acidobacteriota bacterium
CTCGTTGGCCGGCGTGACATTGGGCAGGTCGCGCTTATTCAGCTGCAGGACGTAGGGAATGGTGGGAAAATCGATCTTGTAGTCGCGGAGGTTCTCCAGCATATCCTGGATGCTCTCGAGGTTGGCCTCATAGCGCTCGGTCTGGGAATCGGCCACAAAGACCAGCCCGTCCACCCCTTTCAGGATGAGCTTGCGCGACGCGCTGTAGTAGATCTGCCCCGGCACCGTGTAGAGGTGGAAGCGGACCTTGTATTCCTTGATGGTGCCCAGGTCCAATGGGAAAAAGTCAAAAAACAGCGTGCGCTCGGTCTCGGTGGCCAGGCTGACCAGCTTGCCCTTGTTGTCCTTCTTGATCTTTTCATAGATATACTTGATGTTCGTGGTCTTGCCGCTGAGGCCGGGGCCGTAGTAGACAATTTTGAAATTGATCTCCCGGGTGGAATAGTTTAGGAAAGACAAGGTTAGTCTCCAAATATGCGGTCGATATCCTCATCGGAAACACCCTCGAAGGGGGAGCCGCCGGGGATATTGTCGGGGGCTTTCAGTTTCTTGTTGATGGTCTGGAACACCTTGACCAGCTCCTCCAGGGCGCTGCGCACGCGAAAGCGCACCAAGCCGAGGTTGGAGGTGTTGTCGAAGATGACGACCAGCATGGTGCGGTCGTTGATCAGTGAGATATGCAGGCTTTCCTTCGCCGATTCGTTGAGCACGGCGGTGAAGTTCTCGATCTTCAGCATTTGCGCGATGCTGTTGATGGCCGCGACGCTGCCGGCGATGAGGGAGGAGATGGAATTCAGGTTGACGTCGTCCATTTCGCCCGACGAGGCGATGCAATGCCCCTCCGAATCGGTGATGAACACGGCCTTGGCATTGGTATTGCCCTTCAGCTTGCGCAGGATTTCCTTGATCAGGACATATTCTTCATTGTAAATAATGAAATTTTCTTGCATTTTTTATACTTCCGCGCCGATTATAGCATCGCCTGGAAATAAAAACCATTCCCTCTCTTTCACGACCACCTCCTATTTCACTTCCAGGCGGCCTTCCATGGCCTTGGCGATCGTCACCTCATCGGCGTAGTCCAGGTCGGCTCCGACCGGAAGGCCAAGGGCGATCCGCGAAATGATGATTTTATACTGCCGCAGGATTTCTGTCAAATAATGGGCCGTGGCGCTTCCTTCCGTGGTCGGGCTGGTGGCCAGGATGACCTCCTGCACGCCGCCGGCGCGCACGCGCGCGACCAGGCCGGCGATGCGCAGCTCATCGGGGCCGATGCCGCGAATTGGCGACAGATTGCCCATCAGCACGTGGTAGAGTCCGTGGTACAGGCCGGTCCTTTCAATGGAATGGATATTGAACGGCTCCTCGACCACGCAGATCTTCTCGCGGTCGCGCTCGGGGCTCGAGCAGATCTCGCAGGGGTCGACGGCGGTGATGTTGTTGCACACCGAGCAGGTGAAGATCTTTTCCCGCGCCTGGGCGATCGCCTCTGCCAGGGCCAGGGCGTTTTTTTTGTCGGTGCGCAGCAGGAAAAAGGCGATGCGCTGCGCCGACTTGCGGCCGATGCCGGGGATCTTCTTCAGCTCATCGATCAGCCTGGCCAGCGGCGGCGTGTAGTCGACCATGGCGCTGCGCGGGGCCTACATGGCTCCGAAGGGAAATCCGCCGGGCATGCCGCCCGCGACCCCTCCCAGGCTGTCCTTCAGCTTTTCTTCGACCTTGGCGCGGGCGTCGTTGACCGCGGCCAGGACCAGGTCCTGCAGCATTTCGACGTCGGCCGGATCGACGACCTCGGGGGCGATGCGCAGCGTTTTCAGGCGCTTATGCCCATCCATGCTCACCGTGACCATGCCGCCGCCGGCATTGCCCTCGACGACCAGCGCGTCCATCTCCTCCTCCATGCGTTTGGCCATGTTCTGGGCCATGCCCATCATCTGGTTCAGGTTCGGTATCTTAGGCATCCTTCCCTCCCTTGATTCTCTCAATGGCGATCACGCTGCCCTTGATCTTGTCCTTGAGGCTCTTGATCTTCTTGTCGTTCTTCAGGTCCTGGACGATCCGCGCGCCAGCGTCCCGGGGGGAGGCGGCGCCGCCCGCCTGCCCGTCCTGCAGGACAATCTCCAGCCCGATATCACGGCCCGCCAGGGCCTGGGCCAGCTCGCTCAGGTAGGGCTTGTTCTCCTTGATCATCTTCCAGGCGTTCTCGAAATGGGGAGCCACCTCGATGAACAGCGTACTGCCGCGCAGGACCAAACTGGAGGCGCCCAGAATCGATGCCATGCGCGGCTTCTCCTTCTCGACGCGGCCCTTGAGCTCGGCGATCCACTCCCCGCCCATGCTCTTGGCCGGGGGGATGTCGACGGCTCTTGGCTCATCTGCCTGCTGCTCCGCAGGCGCGGCGTCTGCCCCTGGCGTTGACGCCGCGGGGACGGGCCGCTGGGCGGGCGAGCCGACGGCCAGCGGCCGCGGCGAGTCCTTGAGCTTCTTCAGGAACTCCTCAATGCTGACCAGGGCCGAGAAATAACTCAGTTTCAGGAACAGGTATTCCAGTATGATGGAGGGGTGCTCGGTGTTGCGGATGGTCTGTTCGAGCTCCTTCACGGCATTGAAGAAGCGCAGCAGCTCGACCTCGCTGACATCCTTGACGATGTCGCGGATCACGGCGACGTTCTCCGGGTTCAGGTTGTGCAGGCGCTCGGAGTCGGGGATGGACTTGATGACGATCACATCGCGGATGAAGCGCAGGTATTCGGTGTAGAAGAAGCGCAGGTCGGTGCCGCGCTCGATCAACTGGTTGATCTGTTCGATGATCCCCTTGCGGTCCTGGCTGAAGATGAAGCCGGTCAGGGTGATGAACGTCTCTTCGGCGATGATGCCCAGGATGGCCACCACGTCGTCGTCCTTGACGTCGCCGCTGGAGATGGCGATGGCCTGGTCGAGGATCTTCTTGGCATCGCGCAGGCTGCCCTCGGCCGAGCGCGAGATTAGGTAGAGGGCATAGTCGGATATCTTGATCGTTTCCTTCTGGCAGATCCCCTTCAGCACCTGCTTGATCACTTCAAAAGGGATGCGCTTGAACTCGAAATGCTGGCAGCGCGAAACGATGGTGCCCGGGATCTTGTGGAAGTCGGTCGTGGCCATGATGAAAATGGTGTGTTCCGGCGGCTCCTCGATGGTCTTGAGCAGGGCGTTCCAGGCGGCGCTGGACAGCATGTGCACTTCGTCGATGACCACGATGCGGAAGCGGTTCTTCAGCGGCTTGTACTTGACCGTTTCCCGCAGGCTGCGCACCTCGTTGACGCCGTTGTTGGAGGCGCCGTCGATCTCCATGTAGTCGGCCGATTTGTCCTCGGTGATCTCCAGGCAGGTCTGGCACTCGTTGCAGGGCTCGATGGCCGGCCCCTTCTCGCAGTTGAGCGCCTTGGCCAGGATGCGGGCCGAGGAGGTCTTGCCCACCCCCTTCATGCCGGAGAATATGAGGGCGGGGTAGACCTTGTTCATGGCGATGGCATTCTGCAGGGTCTTGCAGATGCTGGCCTGGCCGATCAGGTCGGCGAACTTCTGCGGCCGGTATTTCCGGGCAAGGGCAAGGTACATGGTTTCTCTCTTTTAAAGGCCCAGGAGGTCCCGGTCACCTGCGGGGTCCCGCTTATTGCTGCTACCTTCCGGTCCTGGCAAGGTTCGCGGGCCCGCACCGCCGGGTTCCTGGGCCAATTGTCCGCTTCTGCCGGAGCCGATCCGGCCCCGTGGAACAGGCGACAACGGAGAGGGTGGGATTCGAACCCACGGTACCGTTTCCAGTACACACGCTTTCCAAGCGTGCTCCTTAAACCGCTCGGACACCTCTCCAGGCGCAAGGACATTGTATAATTTTATCGCCCGGAAAGCAATAGCCCGCAGCGGACTTTATTCCTTGCCCGCAGCGAGTTGATCCAGTTTTTCCAAGAATATTTCCAGCTTGAATCCTGTTTTTGCGGCCAAAGCCGGCAAGAAATTGAAGAACTCCATGATTTCGGCAATGGGCTGACGGCGGTCCTCCGCCTCTTTCTTCGCAGAACGGTGGAATTCCCAAAGGATCTGGACGGTCAGCCAGTCGCAGAACCAATGAAAATTCTCCCGATTGAAAAACAGGTCATTCTGGAAACGATGCAGCTGCAGCAGCGCCTGCACATCGTCATCCCGGGCCATTGTTTTGACAAGCTGGCCAAGGGCCGCCGCCACGCTCCCCCCCGTTTTGGCCAATTCAGTGCTGCAGGCGCGGATCTCCGTTCTCAGGCCGCAGGCGCTGCGGATCATGCGCAGCGCCGGATCGACCCGGCTTTCAGAAAAACCCCAGCCGCGCAGGCTCTCAACCAAGACGCCGTCCAGCAACCATTCGGCGAACAAACTTCGGCCGTCAGCCCGCCTTTCGCTTCCGGTCTCCGTCAGGCGTTGCGCATACAGCCACAACAGGAAAAGCCGTTCCAGCTCCGCCTTTGCCTTAAACTGCATTTGCAGAATATTCTTGGCGGTCGGCATCCCGTCCGCCCCCATTTGGGCATGTCCCCGCTCCGGGCAGAGTACGGTCCACAAGACCAGCAGATCCTCGAGCAGCAATTCAATGATTTTTTGGCTGCCGCCCGTGGCCAGGGCATTGCCGCCGGCACGACAGAACAGATCGCCGATTTTTTCTTCCAGTTCCAGCCACAGGGCGCCTTCTCCTTTGCTTCCTGTCCGGTCGTGCAAAACAGCCAGTTGCCGCTGCAGAAGATCGGTGCGGCAAAGCTCGCGCCAGGCGTTGTGCAGAGGCTGCAGGGACATTTCCCGGCCGGCCTCCTCCATGCTGCCGACGCCACGCCCCTGCAGGTAAGCAGACAGCCTGGCCAGGTGGGCGCCGGCATCATCGGCCATTTCGCGGAAATCAAGGAAGACATGGGTCTGGTAGGCATGCAATTCGATGAACATGCCGTTGGCGCACAATTCGCTGGCAGGCCGGATATATTCGAGCCCGGAGACCGCATCGCGAAAAACGACGAACCAGCCCGGCTCGTTGCGCAAGCCCAGACCCTGGCCCAGGTCCTGCCGCTGCAGGGAACGCGGTCCGCCGGCGCGCTCCTCCCCGGCGTAGGCGGCGGAGACCCGGACCCAGCCCGCCGTGTCGGCAAAGCGGTTATGGACCACGACCAGGCAGCGCTCGCCTTCGTGGCGGTTGGAGAAGGCGATAACGTTCTCGTCCACCGCCCCGCTGCTCAGGAAAAAATCATAGAGCAGGAAATCCTTCACCCCGGAGAAGAGCGCTCTCCTGCGCAGCAGCGGGAATATCTGCCGCTCGTGGCGCCCGACCAGCTCGTCATCCGCCCTTTCATCCAGGTAGGCCTTGCGGTATTCCATGCCGTATTTTTCCCTGAACCCTTCGATCTGGCCGTGGCCGACCATGGGCAGCCCCGGCAGGGCGGCCATCAGGGTGCAGACG
>JAQUQF010000005.1 GCA_028749105.1 Acidobacteriota bacterium
GTAGTCGATGGCCAGGGTCTTCTTCACCTTGAACTTGATCGCATAGGAAACGGCAAAGAGCGCCTCGACCGCCGTCTGGTAGGAGGGCGAGGTGTTGGGATCACCCTCGCCGTCGATCATCAGGAAATTCATGGCCGGCACCTCGACCAGGGCCACCTCCTTGGCCGCCGGCTGGTAAAGGCTCCTGAGATCCTTTTTGAAATCGATCTTTTTCATGGCCTCCTCCTTTCCTGACTTCCCTCAGTTGATGGCGCAGGCATTGCCGTGCGGCAGCAGCTCGCTTCCCAGCTTGCCGCGGCACAATTCAGCGACGGCCCCGGCGCTGCCGATGACCACCAGGCGATCGCCCGCCTGCAGGCGCTCGCCAGCTGCCGGGGTCGTGATGCGCACTTCGTCGCGCCGGATGCCGATCAGTGTGACCCCGAAATTCTGGCGGAAACTCAGCTCGGCGAGCGTCTTCCCCGCCACCTGCTCGCCGGGGGCCACATCGAGTTCGGCCACAACGAAGCGCTCGCCGCTGGAGGCTGTCTCGCCCTCGGGAGGGAGGGTGAGAAAATCCTCGGCCCGCCGCAGCTGATCCCCGGTGCCGACGATCACCAGGCGGTCGTTGGGAAAGACCTGGAAGTCGGGGCCGGGGTCGTAGTGGATTCGCCCAGCGCGGCTCACCGCCAGGATGGAGACCCCCGTCTCGGCCCGCAGCAGGATGTCGCGCACGGCCCGGCCGGCCACCGCCGCTCCGGCGGGCACGCGCACTTCGCGGAACGAGACCGGCCAGTCGATGCTCTCGGGCAGCATGTCCATGGCGTCGCTCAGGTCGTCGACCGCCTGCTCGGCGGCGTCGATGTAGGGCCGGAACACGATGTCGGCGCCGGCGCGTTCGAAGGCGACGGCCTCCTCTTGGTTGGCCGCGGTCAGCGCCACCCTGCCAGGGTAGCCGCATTTTTTCAGCTTTTGCAGCATGAGCAGGTTCAGCTCGCGCACGCGCGTGGTGCCCACAACCCAGCGCGTCTTGGCCAGGGGGAGCTGGCCGCAGATCTCGGGGTCGGTCATGTCGCCGAAAAGGACCGACATCCCGCGCTGGCGCCACTTGTGCAGCGCCTCGGGATCGAAGTCGATACCCAGCACTGCCCGCCCCCGCTGCAGCAGGTTCTCGGCCAGGCCACTGCCATAGCGCCCCAGCCCCACCAGGATCACGTCGATGGCCGCTGTCTCGCGCAGCGAGTCGCTCTCCGACTCGCGATGGGGAATGCGCCGCTCAAAGACAGCCAGATATCTGGAGAACACGACATAGAGCTCCCCGGAATAGAGGATCATGTAGGTGGAGACAAAGATGGTCACCACCCCCACCAGGGTGATCAGCCCCATGGCGGCGCCGCCGATATGGCCCAGTCCCAGGCCCATGGCGGCCACGATCAGGGAGAACTCGCTGATCTGGGCCACGGTGAGGCCGGCCAGGAAGCCGGTGCGCCGGCGGTAGCCCATCCGCCCCATGATGGTCATGACGATCAGGGGGTTGCCGACCAGGACGAAAAGCGAGAAGACGACCGCCGGCAAGGCTTGGGAGCCGATCAGCGAGAGGTCGAGGCGCGCCCCCAGGTCAATGAAAAAGAACAGCAACAGGAAATCTCGCAAGCCCACCAGGCGGGCGGCCAGGGCTTCGCGGTACTCGGTCGATGCCAGCGAGACGCCGGCCAGGAAGGCGCCGATCTCCTTGCTGAATCCCAGGAGCTCGCTGCCGGCGCCCAGGATGACGGCCCAGGCGACGGCGAACAGGGTCAGCATCTCCTGGGAAGCGGCCAGGCGCCGGGCCAGGCGCGGGACAACCTTCCAAGACAGCAGGACGACCAGCCCCAGGAAGCCGAGAAACTTTCCGGCGATGATCAGCGCCGACACCAGCGGCGAGGCGGCGGCCGAGGTTTTGGCGCCCAGCGTGGTCAGCACCACCAGGGCGATGATGGCGGCCATGTCCTGCACGATGAGAAAGCCGATGGCGATCTGGCCGTGCAGCGAGTCGAGCTCATTCTTGTCCGACAGCAGCTTGACGACGATGATGGTGCTGGAGAACGTCAGCGCCACGGCGACATAGACGGCGCTGAGCACGTTCATGCCGAAGGCCAGGGCGATCAGGAAGCCGAAAATACTGGTGAAGATGATCTGGCCCAGGCCGGTGGCCAGGGCCACTGGGCCGGTGGTACGAATGAGGTGGATGTCGAGGTTAAGGCCGACGATGAAGAGCAGCAGGGCGATGCCGATCTGGGCCAGCAGCTCGATGCTGCCGTGGCTGGCGATGAACCCCAGACCTGCCGGCCCGGCCAGGATCCCCGCCGCCATGAACATGATGATCAGCGGCTGGCGCAGCTTCTGGCCGAGGGCGCCCAGCAGGGCCGCCAGGGCCAGGATGGCGGCGATCTCGACGAACGTGCTCGGCAACGGCATGGGCCCTCGCTCCTGGGGTGGAACGACCTACCCCGCGAATTTTGATACTACAGCATACGGGCATTGCGCGCCATGCCCAGGCAGGCGCTCAAGGTCAATACGTCTTCAGCTCGCCGATGGCGCCCTCGACCGCGTGCAGGATGTCACGTTTCTTGACCGTCTCCATCATGGCGTTGTGGTCGGTGTGCAGCGGCCGGTCCTCGTCCAGGTGCTTGACGACCTTGCGCACCGCCTCCTTGGCGGCCAACGTGCCCTTGCCGGGGGTGTAGTCGCGGAAGTCCAGGGCCTGGGCGGCAGCGATGAACTCGATGCCCAGGATGCCGTAGGCATTGTCGATGATCTGTCTTGTTTTGAGCGCCGTGTTCATGCCCATGGAGACGAAGTCCTCCTGGTCGGCGGCGGCGGGAATGGACTGGATCGAGGCGGGCATCGACAGGATGCGCTGCTCGACGATCATCATGTCGGCCGTATACTGGCTCAGCATGTGTCCCGAATACATGCCCGCGCCCTTGGTCAGGAAGGAAGGCAGCCCGACGCTCAGCGCCGGGTTGAGCAGGCGGTTCAGCCGCCGCTCGGAGATGACGCAGGCCATGGTCACGCAGGCGCCCATCATGTCCAGCGGCACCGAGATGGGCGAGCCCTGGAAGTTGGCGCCGGTGAGCACCACCTTGTCGTCGGCCAGGAAGATGGGATTGTCGCCCACGCCGTTGAGCTCGATCTCGATCTGGCTGCGTGTCCAACGCAGCTGGTCGCGGGCGGCGCCCAGCACCTGCGGCGTGGAGCGCATGCTGTAGGCGTCCTGCACCTTGACCTTTACCTTGCCCAGCAGGTCGGAGCCCTCGATGATGCGCTTGATATTCTCGGCCGAGGTGACCGCGCCCTGGAAGCCGCGCAGCTGGTGCAGGCGGGCGTCATAGGGCTTCATGTTGGCCATCAGCGCCTCCAGGGTCATCGCCGCGGCGATCTCGGCCTGCTTGAGCAGGCGCTCAGTCTCGTAGATCTGCAGACAGGCCATGCCGTTGATCAGGTTGCTGCCGTTGATCGCCGCCAGCCCGTCGCGGGCCTTCAAGCCCGGTACGGGGATGCCGGCTTTCTTCATGGCCGCGGCGCCACTCAGGCGCTCGCCCTCGTAAAACGCCTCGCCCTCTCCCATCAGCAGCAAGGCGATCTGGCTCATGGGCGCCAGGTCGCCGCAGGCGCCGACGCTGCCCTTGTTGCAGACCACCGGCGTCACCCCCCTGTTCAGCATGGCCACGTAGGTCTCGGTGATGTCGGGGCGGCAGCCCGAGTAGCCGTTGGCATGGACGTTGATCCGCGCCAGCATGGCCGCACGCACCTCGGGGATGGGCACCGGCGTGCCAATGCCGGCCGCATGGTTGTAGATCAGGTATTTCTGGAACTGCCCCACCTGCTCATCGGTCAGCACCACCTCGGAAAACTCGCCGATGCCGGTGTTGACCCCGTACATGATCTCGCGCGCCTCGATGCGCTTCTCGATGAAGGCCCGGCAGGCCTTGATCCTCTCCACGGCATCGGGGTGCAGCTCGACCTTCTCCAGGCCGTAGGCCACCCTATACACATCCTCGATCTTCAGGTTCTTTCCCGTTACAACGACTGGCATTCGTCCTCCTTGCTTTTTGTTTCGCTCCGCATTGTCGCAGAGGACATTCTATAGAAAACGTTTTTTATTTTCAACCGGGGCCGCCAAAACGCCGGACCGCATTCTTGACAGAAGTGGTATAATTTATTGGAGAAACCCGCAAGGAGAAAAAAAATGACCGAAACGAAAGAACAGACTTTCGAGTTCCAGTCCGAGGTCAAGCAGCTGCTCGACATCCTGGTCTACTCGTTATACAAGAATAAGGAGGTGTTCCTGCGCGAGCTGGTCTCCAACGCCGCCGACGCGCTGAACAAGATGCAGTTCGAATTCCTGACCGTCCCCGACCTGGAAGGGAAGGACCAGGAGCTGAAGGTCACCATCGCCGTCGACAAGGAGCACAACAAGCTGGTGGTCGAGGATAACGGCGTGGGCATGACCCGCGAGGAACTGGTCGAGAACATCGGCACCATCGCCCACTCGGGCACCCTCGACTACCTGAAGCGGCTGAAGGATAGTCAGGCCGCCGGTCAGGTGGACCTGATCGGCAAGTTCGGCGTCGGCTTCTACTCCAGCTTCATGGTGGCCAAGGAGATCCACATCACCACCCGCTCCTGGCAAAAGGACGGCAAGGCCTGGTTATGGAAGTCCACGGGAGAGAGCAGCTACACGATCGAGGAGGTGGAAAAGGAGGGCCGCGGCACGCGCATCGAACTGCTGCTGAAAAAGGACGAAAGGGAATTCCTGGAGACGTACCGGCTGAAAAACATCATCCTCAAGCACTCCAAATTCGTCCCCTTCCCCATTTATCTCGACGGCGAGAAGATCGAACGCCGCGAGGCGGTCTGGACCCAGCCCAAGTCGAAGCTTGCCGACAAGGACTACGCCGATTTCTTCAAGTTCTTCGAAAATACCCAAGAGGAGCCGGAAACCTGGCTCCACCTCTCCTCCGATGCCCCAGTGCAGTTCCATTCGCTCCTGTACGTTCCCAAGACCTCGTTCGAGCTGCTGGGGCTGATGAAGGAGGAGCCCGGCGTCGACCTCTACTCGCGCAAGATTCTTATCCAGAAAGGATCCAAGGAGGTCATGCCTGAGTACCTGCGCTTCGTCAAGGGCATTATCGACTCCGAGGAGATCCCGCTGAACATCTCGCGCGAGACTTTCCAGAACAACGTGCGCATCGACAAGATCCGCAAGCACGTGGTGAAGAAGCTGCTGGAGCACCTGGAAGGGCTCAAGGACAAGGAGCGCGCAAAGTATCTCCATATCTGGAAAAATTTCAGCAAAAACATCAAGGAGGGCGCGGTCAACGACTTCGACAACCGCGAAAAAATCTCCCAGCTGCTCCTTTTCTCCAGCTCCAAGACCAGCGGTGACGAGCTGATCGACCTGAAGCAGTACGCCGGCCGCATGGCCGAGGGGCAGAAGGAGATCTATTTCCTGGGCGGGGCCGACCGCGGGACGATCGAGAAGAACCCGGCACTGGAGATCTTCCGCAAGAAGGACTACGAAGTCCTGTTCCTGACCGACCCCCTCGACGAGTTCGTCCTCGATCATCTGCACGAGTTTGACAAGAAGGCCTTCAAAATGGCCGAGAGCGCCGATATTCCCCTCGAGGAGAAGGCCGAAGCAGCCGACGAAGCATCCATGAAGGATGCCGAGAACCTGGTCACCTACCTGAAGGCGATCTACGGCGACCAGGTGCAGGACGTGAAGATATCCAGGCGCCTGGTCGACAGCCCCTGCCTGCTGCTCAACCCGGCTGACGGCCCCTCGGTGCAGATGGAGAAGATCATGAAGATGGTCAACAAGGACTACCAGCTATCCAAGCGCGTCCTGGAGATCAATCCCGGCCATGCGCTGATCCGCAAGATGGTGGCCCTGCACAAAACCGACCCCGCGGCGCCGATGCTGAAGACCCTGGCGCTGCAGCTGCTGGACAACATGAAGCTGCGCGAAGGGATCCTGAGCGATACCGAGGCCACCATCGCCCGCATCCAGCAGATCATGCTCGACGCGGCCGCACCGCCGCGCTCCGACGCGGGCGGCCCGGCCTGAAACAGGTCAATGAATGAGCATTCAGCACGAACTTGCAAAATTAGCATGGAAAATCGGCTATAGCATTTCCAGGTTTACGCCAGCAACTCATCCCATAGCAAGGAGAAAGCAAATACTTGCGTCGCACAAAATCGACACCATTCTCGATATTGGCGCAAATTCCGGCCAATTTGCACGACAGATGAGGAGCGACATTGGCTTCACCAATCGCATTTTGTCTTTCGAACCATTGAGTTCAGCCTATAAACTGTTGAAGTCGAATGCAAAAAACGACCCGGCTTGGGAGGTGTTTAATTTTGCCATCGGGGAAACTGAAGAAGAGCGGGAAATCAACATTGCTGAAAATTCCGAGAGCAGTTCACTTCTCAGCATGCTGCCTGCGCATCTGAAGTCCGCGCCTGACTCCAACTATATCGGAAAAGAGACGATCAAGATAAAAACACTCGACTCACTCTTCAGCGATCTGTGTGGAACGGCCCAGAATATCTACATGAAAATAGACACCCAGGGATTTGAGAGCCAGGTGCTGAAAGGGGCCGAAAAATCGCTTCCCAAAATAAATACGGTGCAGATGGAGATGTCGCTCGTTCCGTTGTACGAAGGTGAACTGTTGTTCAATGAAATGCTGATGCTCATGGGCAATAAAGGCTACACCCTGATCGCAATTGAAAATGGGTTCTCTGACCCGGCGTCCGGTCAATTACTGCAGGTGGATGGTATTTTTCATCGTTTTTAGTCTGGACGACCGGGAGCGAACTAGGCCGGGGCTTCCCTAGAACGCCGTGACCAGGCCGATGCCGAAGCGGGGATACTTGCCGCTGCTCGACTCGAAGGCGTAGGTGGCCTCGGCGACCAGGCGAAAATTGCGCCGCAGCACCCAGCCGCCGTGGAGCGTGGCCGCCGTGTAGGCCAGTTCCTCCAAGTCAGAATCGACCCAGTTGAACAGGCCCGCGCCGTACCAGGGGCTGTCGTCGCCGCGCGGCAGGTAGATCAGCTCGGCAAAACCGCCGCGCGTCGCCACTTCCGACGCCCCCAGCAGGAACGACGGGTTATCGTCGCGCCGCTCCACGTACTGCAGGTTCAGTTCAAGATGGGGCGAGGTCCAGGTGGCATCGGCGCCGGCCACCCACATGCTGTTGACCAGGCCAGTGGCCCCCCGCTCCTTGCCGATATAACCGAAAGCACCGATACGGAGGCTGTCGCCGACATCCTGAGACACGCGCCCCATGACGTTCTTGTACTTGTCGGCGTCGAAATTGCCGCCGGGGTTGGCATCGCTTTCGCCGATGCCGCAGCCGTTGACCACCTCCAGCACCAGGTCGGTTCCGCCCTTCAGGCCGTAGGTGAGCATGACGCCGCGGTCGTAGGTCAGGTCGATAGCCGAGAGGCCGGGCTTGGTCTTGTATATTTTGTACGGTTCGTAGGACAGGCGCAGTTCGCTCTTGAACAGCGGATCGGAGACCTGGAACTGGCCGATGATGACGTCCAGGCCGCCGACCAGTTCGTTGAACATAATGAAGGCGTCCTCCAGGCCGGCCACCTTGCCGCGCTCGCTGAAGAAAAAATAAAAATAATAGGATACGTTGCGAAAGAGTTCGCCACCCGAGAGCAGCTTGATCAAATAGGGGGTGGAGAGGTCGAGCGTCTTGCCGTGGTTGTTGTTCAGCGAGGCGTAGCCCTCGAGGCGCAGGGCGAAGGGCAGATTGCGGATCAACGACACCTTCTCGTCGCCGGTATCGGCAAAATAGCGCGGCGCCTCCTTGTCCTTCAGCGTGAACCCGTTGGCGGCGAATTCCTCGGCGTAGGGCTTTAACTTCGGGAAAGGGCTATGGCAGACCTTGCACGACATCTGGTACTTGCGGGCAAAGGCCGGCATGGCCTCCAGCATCGTGGCCATCCCCAGCCCGACAGCCAGCAATATGAAAACGGCGGTTGTCTTTTTCATGGCTCTCTCCTTAATCGACGACCTCGATGGCGGTCGAGTGCTCGTTGACCTTGACGATCTCCGCTTCGTCGGCCGGCACGCCGAGGAAGTCGGCGACCGGCTTGACCAGCTTCTGGTAGTTCAGCACGGCCGTGACCTTCAGCGGCCCGATGGCGACGTCCTGCGGCAGGGTGAAGGTGCAGGTCTCCAGCTTGGTCTCGCGCGGCCCGATGCGGTAGTCGACGCCCTGGGACTTGGTGTTCCACTGCTGGATGGTCATGCGCCCCTGGGGGTCGAAATAGGGCATGCGGAAGATGCGGTCGCCGCTGGGGATGCCGTCCCGCTGCACGCCCTTGAAATCCGGGAGGTTCAGGGCAATGCCCATGTCCTGGTAGGCCAGCACGTCGCTGCCGATGGTGTATTCCTCGCCGGCAAAACCCTTGCGGTCCACCGGCAGATGATAGACTTTGCCCGCGGCGTCGACGGCCTGCACATGCATCCAGACGATGCGGTCCTCGACCGAGCCGCTGGGGAACTTGTGGCCCGTCTTCTGGTTGAACAGGGCCACGGTGAACTTCACCTTGTCGCCGGGCTCGGCCTCGCGGATGTCGGGATGGATGCGCAGCTCGACCGTCCCCTGCACCTTGCCCGGATCATGGGCGCCGTGGAACAGGTGCTGGCGCACGTCGGGGTACTTGTTGCCCATGGCCGCGGAATAGCCCTCGGCATAGGTCATATGGCAGTCGTGGCAGCGCACTCCCTCCCTGGCATAGGGGCCGGCTTTCCATTCCAGGTGGGTGGACTTGACCCAGACGCCGTACGGGCTTTTTTCATTGTGGCAGGCGCCGCAAAACTCGGCCTGGCCGAGAAAGGTCGATTTGACCAGGTTGTGCTCGGGAGAATTCTTTCCCTCGCGCGGGCCGTACTTGTTCTTCCCCGGCTCGGAGATGAAATTGAAGTTGAAGGGCGTATCGCCGGCAAAGCCGGTCACGGTATGGCAGACGTCGCAGGAAACCGATTCATTGGCCCGGCTGTTCTTTTCGGGGAGCGGCGGCGGCACGTCGCCGGCCATGAAGGCGATCGGCGTGTGGCAGCCGTTGCAGCCCGCCTTGACGCCGGCCACCACGCTGTCCTTTTCGGCGTGGGGCACGGCCAGCTTGAAGTACTCGATCTCGTCCCAATGGTGGGTATAGGCCTGGGACATCATGGCCTGTTTCCACTGCTGAAAAATGTCGCCGTGGCACGAGGTGCCGCAGAACTGGGGCGTCTGAAAATCGCTGTATTTCCGGGAACCCAGGGCTTCGTCCCCGGTCTTGATCAACGATTGCGCGGCCAGCAGCATGCACATCGCCGCGCCGGCGGCGTAGATGGTTTTCTTTTTCATGGTCGCTCCATGGGACCGACTCCCCTTGGCCGGCTGCCGGGGAAACCCCTTTCCCCCTGCTTCATCGACCGAATGGTAGATCGTGAAAAATGCATTGTCAATAGCTTCCCATCATGATTCTGAGAAACGCTTCCGGGCGGACAAAGCAGTTCAGGCCTGCCTGCTGCTGATGCGCATCATGGCCAGCGTCACGAAAACAAGTTCACAAAGGATAAAAACGGCCAGGCCGCGGCCGACGCCGGTCGTAAATCCATAGGCATGCATGCCCTGGCCCAGAAGGTTGATCCCAAGCCAGGTCAGGGCGACAACGACGATCGCGCCAATGGCGCCGGCGGCCAGGCCGGCCCGGCCGAGCCACCCGGTCCGGCGGGAATGAAACAGAATGGCGCACCAGAGGATGATCAGCAGGGCGCCGTTTTCCTTGGGATCCCATCCCCAGAATCGGCCCCATGATTGATCGGCCCAGATGCCGCCCATGATGGTGCCGATGCCGGTGAAGGCCAGGCCCACGGCCAGGGAGGCCAACAGCAGTTTCTCCGTTCTCGCGCCCGCGGCATCGTCGGTTCGCGGACGGAGAGCCTGGACCAGAACCCAGTGGCCGATGATCCCGGCGACCAGGCAGCCGGCATAGCCGAGAGCGATCGTCACCACGTGGGTGGAGAGCCACAGGTTGGAGTCGAGGACGGCCGCCAGCATGCCCATGGTGTCTCCCTCCAGGGCGAAGCGGCCGGAAATCGTCAGGGCGACCAGGCCGGTGAGCCCGCCGCTCAGAATTCCCAGCCCGCGCTTCTGGAAGGCCTCCAGGACAAGCCCCATCCCCGCCCCGGCCCAACCGACAAAGACAAAGGTTTCATAAAGATTGGTTACCGGCGGACGGCCCGTGATCAGCATGCGAACGATCATTCCGCCCGTCAGCGCGCTCCAGCCCAAGATGAGGAAAAGCAGGCTCAGGCGCCTGAGCCAGCTCCAGCCGCACGCCCAGGACAAGGCAAGCAATAGAAGTACCAAACCATAGGCCAACAGGGCTTTAAAAAATGGGTCGAAGCGGTTGTAGGCGATCTCCAGGGTAATTCGGCCGCTGGCTGCACGCAGTTTTGGCAGACGGTCCATCAGCGAGCGGTTGAAACCGTCCAGTGCGGTGGCAAAATCGTTCCAATGCCTATTATAGGAGCGCAGAGCCTCGGCCAGCATCGACATCTCCCCATGGACCTCATCAGGCAACTGCCTGACTCGTGAATAGGCCGCTTCCGGGCTGAGCCACTCTTGGGACTCGTCTCTCCCCACGGGGAAAATCGCCGGGATCGCTGTCCCCATCATTGCCGCTCGACTGGGCACCCTTCCGGACCAGTAAAAACCAAATGCGCTGGCGAGATGAGAAAATATGGAAACATTATAAAACAATCGGATAATCTCGCTTTCGACCTTGCCCGGCGTTCCCTCTTCCTGGCGGGATATTTGGCTAGCCAGTTTCTGCAATAGTCCCAAATGGGGCTGTAGTTGGCGAAAACTGTAACGGCCGCGACCCTGGGCAGGCATGCCGATCGCCGACAGCACGTCGGGATGGCTGACGAGAAAGAGCGCGTCGTCATAGGCTTCCGCCCCGGGGGAAAAAATAACCCCGGCCAGCCAGGTGACGGCATCGATCCCGTCCAAGGTGGAACGGCCGGAAAATTGCTTGAGCAGATTGCGGGCATAGGTGTCCATTGGCTTGATCCGGCCCTGATCCAGAATGACCAGCCGCTGAAACGGCTCGATATAAGAAGGGGTGGCCGCCTGGAGAGAGGGGCGGGGCAGCGCACATGCCAGCAGCAGGAAAAGGAGCCTTGCGCCTTTTGCGGCAGCGCTTCCTCCCCGTGATCGCCGTGACCCGGCCAGAAGCAGGCTCAGGAAATGCACGGCCAGTCCGAGAAACATCAGGGCGCTCGCCGCATACGGAAGCCAGCGGCCGGCGCTGCGCACGACCGAGAAGGTGGAGCTTTCTCCCTGTTGGGGATCTTCGCCGTACGACGATTGATAGAATGTGAATTCGCGGAATCGCAGCGGCCGATTCATGGCGATGAGCGCCCGGCGCCGGATGCCTCCGGCATCGATCTCGACCAGGCTTTCAAAGCTCTTGGGGATCTCCGATCCCGGGTGCATTGTCCTTTTGAAATCGAGCAGCTTCAGTTTCAGGGGCAGGGCGAAGCGCTTCCGGCGCAGGGAGAAAGCATACGCTGCGCCTCGCGGGTCCGGAATCGTTGAGCCGCCCTCGCCGCCGCAGAGCAAGATGCGGCGGGTTTCCCGGCCGGAGCGCACAAGCAGACTGAGTCCGGGGGTGTTCTCCGCCGGGTCCGCTGCCGGCGCCAGGGGCTCAAGACGGAGGGCCTCACTTCTTCCGTCTGCAGCCCAGCGGCAATTCGCATGCCGCGACTCCAGAATGATTACGACTCCCGAATCGGCGACTGTCACTTCGCGGCCGCGGACCAGACTGGAGATATCCAGGGCCCATGCCGGAGCATCCGCCCTGTCTGGCGCCTCCATGGCGATCTCCCAGTCGCTGGCGGCGGAGGAAAACCCGGCGCTCTCCCCTTCGCGCAAGGTCAAGAACGATTCCCGGGCGGTCGCGGCGATGAAGAATCCCCCCCCGGCCAGCAGGAGCAGGCCGATATGGATCAGCAGCATGCCCAGCGCCCCCCGGCGCCATGAAAAGCGGGTGGCGAGGGCCGCCAGCAGATTAACCAGAAAGAGCACGCCGGCCAGCAGCATGCCGGGCAGGGGCAGAATCCCGAAAAGCCAGAACACCCAGGAGTGGAACACCCGCTGCTGCGCCGCGTAGAGCCCCGACTGCGCCTGGCAGACGGTCCCGGCGATCACCAGGAAGGCAATAAGCGCCAGGACGAGGACGGTAAGCTTCAAGGAGCCCAGTCTCTTCAGCATCCGAGAAGGAAACGCCAGCTTATTGTGCATCATATCCGCGCGGTAATGCCCCATTTTTACCATCAATAAGGATCCAATACAAGGGCGCAAGCCGCGGCGGTCGTGGAGAACGATGGTTTTCAGGGCTTCGTCGTTCTTCTCGAAGCCCAGGAACAGCCGCAGCAGCTCCTCGCCCGCCTCGCTGAAAAAGGTGCCGACGACCATATTCATTTTTTTAGCTTGGCCTTCTTCTCCAGGTCGCTGAGCAGCTGATTGATGATTAGGGTCACCAGAAGGACCTGAAAGGGGAGGAAGGCGATATCATTCAAAAAATATTCAAAGATGTAATTGGCGTCCCTGAAGAGCATGAAATGCAGGGTGTACAACCCGGCCGAAACCAGCACTAGGGCGACCGATAATATCACTTGCCATCTGGTTTTTTCATTTGGACGCCCCCCCCGGCCACGGGTTCGGCGGCCGCATTCCGGCCGCGGCGGGTGAAGTAGACGCCGACGAAAATGACCGCCACACCCAGCAGCAGCGAAGTGGTGACCGTCTCGCCTATAAGCAAATGGGCAAAGACGACGGCCAGCACCGGCTGCAGGTTGGAATAGACTGCCGTCTGGCTGTTGCCCACCTTGCGCACCGAATAAAACCACAGGACCATGGCCAGCGAAAGGGCGCCTATGCCCGAAAAGAGCAGGCACAGCCAGGCGGACGGCGAGATGGCGGCATAGGGGAGTTTCAGCAGGCGCGGCACGGAAAAGGGAATGAACATCAGCGCGCCCAGCCCCATGGTTACGGCGCTGAATTTCAGGGGCGAATATTTTTTCAAGAGCGGCCGGGCGGAGACCGAATAATGCGCCCACAGGAACACGGCAACAAAGAGCAGCAGGTCGCCTTTCCACGTCTGCCGCGAGAGGGAGAAACCGCCAACGCGGCCGCTGATGACCAGGTATATCCCGACAAAGCCCAGGGCGATGCCCAGCCACCCCAGCGGCTCGATCTTTTCGTGCTTGAAAAAAGAACTGAGCAAGGAGATCATGATCGGCGAGCTGCCGAAGATCACCGCCGTGTTCGAGGCCGTGGTCAAATCGATGCCGGTGATGAACAGGTACTGGTAGAGGGCGTAGCCGGAGAAAGAGAGGAAAACGATCTTGGGCAGGTCCTTTCGGGCGAAATGCAGATTCTTTTCGCTCGCCAGCAGCCAACCCAGCAAAACGGCGGCGGCCAGCACCAGGCGGATGCCGTTGAAGGGCAGGGGCGGGAACTCTCTCAGGGCGATCTTGACCAGCGACAGATTCACCGCCCAGATCATCACCACCAGGAGCATCAGGCCGTCGTTGGCGGAGAGTTTCAGCGGTTTCACTTTTAAAAGCATGGTAGCACGGCCGCCGCGGCCTGGCAAGACAAAATGGCCCGGCGCTTCAGTCTTTCAAGGATCCGCGGCCACGGCCGTAGCCGCGCTGCCCGCATGATGCGGGAGAGGGGGGGGCTGTCCAAGCCCCCGCTTCATTCCAACCAGATCTTTACCCTCTCGCCGTGATCTTCCACTTCCACCAAGGCCAGGGGCCCCGCCGCCTTCAGGTCGTTCCAGATCCTCTTGATGTCGATCTGGCAGCCGTTGTCAACGGCGAATTTCTTTTCCGGGCAGGCATTGAGCATGATCTCCACCAGGGAAATGGGCAGGGTGATCTTCACGTTCTCATGGTCCCCGTCCCTGCCGGTCACCACGATCTTGAACCATTGCAGGTTTTGCCGATTCGCCTTGGAAGCCTCCGGACTTTTGACAGCATTCTTGATGACCTTGTAATCATCGGCCGCCGAGGCAAAAAGCCCGGCCGCCATGATGAAACCTGCCAGCAAGACCACCAACCAGACATGAGCTCTTTTCATCCTATCCTCCTTTTTTGGAAAATCCTAATTATTCGACCCAAATCTGAATCACGCTATCTTTATCCTGGATATCGACCTTCATGTCCTTGCCGGTCAATTGCTCCAAAATCTTGTCCAGGTTGTAGCCCTCCTTCTGCAGGGCCCGCTTTTGTTCGGCATCCAGGGACTTCAGGGCCAGGTCGGCCAAGGCCAACGGGATATTGAGCGAGACCGATTCTTTCTTGTCCGTTTTGTCAAATATGCGGATTTTCAACATTTTTCCGGCAGTGCTTCTTTGCGGGCCGGCCATTTCCCTGAGCCGGGCGGGATCGATGCGCATGACCGCGATCTTGGCCCGGTCGCGCAATTCTTCGTCTTTTTCCCTGTCCAGAATGGCTTGCAGCACCGGCAATGCCCGGACGGCGATCTTGCGGTCGGGCAGATAGCTCAGCTTGAAAGCGGCATAATACGAAACCACCTTGTTTTCGAGGCCCAGCGGCTCCAGCATTTTCTGCAGGTAACTTTTCTCTCCCTCCCGGTAGAGGGCGGCGGCCAGATCGATGATGGAAATTCGCGCCTCTTCGGCCAGGTTGCTGCTTCCCGAGGCACTGACGAATTTTTCGTAACTCTCCAGGGCCTGCTTTTTTGCCCCCAGTTCTTCCTGGCACTTGCCGCGATAAAAAAGCGCCGACGCATAATAGCGGCCGTCTGCATGCTTGACGATGACCTTGTCCAGCTCTTTCAATGCGGCCGCCCATTGCTTGTCAAAAATCAGCACTTTGGCCTTTTCAAAGGCATTTTGGTCGGCCTGGGCCGCCAAAATTCCCCCAAAAAACCAGCTCAGCAGAATCAAGGCAACTGTTTTCTTTTTCACTTATACCTCCAGAAGGGGCCGATAAGAGAGATCCCTTTCCAGCAAGCGGATCTTCAGCAGCAAGTTTTCATTTTCCATGATCCGCTGCAGGCGAGTGATCTGGCTGCAAAGCTGGCGATCCTCCAGCTGCAGGATCTCGTAATTCAGCCAGTCGATGCGCTCGCTGACGTTTTTGACCTTGAGCCACTCCATGGCGGGCAAACTCTGCTGAAAATACTTTTTCTTCAACAGCAGTTCCTTGGCTTTTTGCGAATACAAGCGGACCTCCCAGGACGCCGCCTCGTCGCTGGTGCAGTCACTGAGCAGGTCGGTGAGCATCAACTGGCTTTGCTGCAAATAGGAGATCACCTCTTCCCGGGCCAGCCCCGACTGCAGGCGGGTTGCGGCCGACGCCGACAAGCGGCCGTTTCCATCCAGGGGAATGGACACGCTGCCGCTGCGGGTCCGGATAAATAGCCCCAAGCCGACCATCACCAGCAAAACCGCGGCGGCGGCCCAAAAAGCGAAAGAAAGCACGGGCGCCGCCCGCCGGCCCGGAGCGGGTCGCGCATCGATGCCGGCCATGATCTTGGCAGTGACGCCGTCCCAATCAATAGCCTGCAATTCCGCAACGGTCTCGGTATCGGGCCCGCCGGATGCAGCCAGCAGGGATCGCCAATCGGCCAATTCCCGCCGGCAGTCCGGGCAGGCTCGCACGTGCTCCTCCGCCAGCCGCCGCCGGTCGCCCTCGAGCTCGTCGGCTGCCAGCCATTCCAGCAGCGGCCGGATATCACGGCATGATTTCATACCCACCTCCTGCGCCGGGCGCCACCTCCCGCCTGATGCGCTTCAGGGCCCGGTGGTGCAGGGCTTTCACGGTGCCGAGCGAGACGGCCATGGTTTCGGCCACCTGGTACAGCTTCATGCCTTGGCGGTATTTCAGGGAAAAAACCTCTTTTTGCCTCTGGGACAGGTTTTGAACCGCCCGCTCGATCGCTTCGGCGGTCTGCCGGGATTCCCAGGCCGCCTGGGGGTTGTCAGCGCTGACCAAATGCCGGTCGGGAACACGATCGAAGCCGTCTTCCAGCTTCCTTTTTTTTGCATGTTTCCGGTAATAGTCCACGCACAAATTGCGGGCCAGACGGTAGATCCAGCTTTGCAGGGAATGGTCCGGCCGGTAGGAGCCAATTTTTTCATAAACTCTCATGAAGGTCTCCTGCACGATCTCCAGGGCGTCATCGCGATCGCGGAAAAATCCATAGGCCAGGGTGAAGATTTTTCTCTGGTGAAGGCGGACCAGCTCGGCAAAGGCTTCCTTTTCACCATCCTTGATTCGGGCCAGCAGTCTCGGTTCAAATTCCGGGTCATGTTCGTTTTTCCCCGGGTCTCTTGCCATCGGCTCGATTGTTTGCTCTTCAGCAGCCAAACAAAGCGACAACGATCAGCATCAGGGCGAACAACATTCTCTTGGCCATGTCCAACCTCCACTTCTGTCCATTCGCCCATTATAACGAAACAGGCACCCGGAAAGTTGACACGGCAAATAAATATTCCCGGGCAAAAAATCAGGAAAAGCCAAAAAGCAGCGCCGACAGATGCTCCTTGACATAAAAAACGCACTTGGCTACACTGTGGGCATGGAAAGCTTCAAGCAAGTCTTCAAGGATGGAGGAAACATGACCAAGAACATCGGCAAGACCGTATTGATCGGCTTGATCATCATATTCGTCCTGATCTTCCTGTTCAAGATCTATGTCATCATCGATCCCGGCGAGAAGGCGGTGATCTTCAACAAGGCCACCGGCAATCTGCGCGTCACCACGAACGAGGGTTTCTATTTCCTCGTGCCGCTGATCGAGCAACCCACCGTGTACGACATGAAGGCCAGGACCTATACCATGAGCATCGCCACGCTGGAAGGGGAGATGAAGGGCGACGATTCGCTGCAGGCATTGACTGCTGACGGCCAAACCGTGCTGATCGACATCTCGGTGCGCTACCATCCCGACGGCGAGAACCTCGACAAGCTGCACCGGCGCATCGGCATCGATTTCATCAACAAAGTCATTCGCCCCCAGGTGCGCTCGATCGTGCGCATGATCGTTGCCGAATATCCGGTCCTCGACGTCTATTCGGGCAAGCGCCTGCAGATCCAGGCCGAGATCGAGAATAAAATGGGCGATTCGTTCAAGAAGAATTTCCTGATCTGCGAGGAAGTGCTGCTGCGCAACGTGCAGTTCTCAACGGAATTCCAGCAGGCCATCGAGAACAAGCAGATCGCCCAGCAGGAAGCGCAGCGCATGAAGTATGTCCTGGAAAAGCAGGAACTGGAAAAGAAGCGCAAGATCATCGAGGCCGAGGGGGAATCCGAATCCCTGCGCCTGAAAGGCAAGGCCCTGGCCGACAACCCGCAGCTGATCCAATACGAATACATCAAGCTGCTGGCCCCCAACGTCCAGGCCATCGTCACCGACCAGAACACCATCTTCAATTTTTCCGACTTCCTCAAGAACCAGAAGAAATAGAACGGGATGCCATGCACGCGATCGGCCTGACCGGAGGTTTTTGCAGCGGCAAAACCTTTGTGCTGAAGGTCCTGGAGGAGCAGGGCTGCTGCACCATGCGCGCCGACGACCTGGCCAAGAGCATCATCTTCAGCCCGGACTCCCCTGTTCTGCAGGAAATCATCGCCGTGCTCGGCCCCGGCATCCATGACCCGGAGAAGGGGCTGGACAAGGAAAAATTCAGCCAGCTGCTCTTCGAGGACCACGAGAAGCGCCATGCCGTCAATGCCATCGTCCACCCGCTGGTCAGCGACGAGCGCCGCAGGAGGATCCGCGACCTCGAAGAGACCCGCCTGTATGACTTCCTGATCTACGAGTCGGCGCTGCTCCTCGAATCGGGAATCTACAGGGAATTCGAGAAGGTCATCGTGGTCTATTCGTCCGAGGCCGTGCAGCTCCGCCGCGCCATGGAGCGCGACCGGCTTTCGCGCGCCGAAGCGCAGAAGCGCATCCGCTCCCAGTTCCCGCTGCGGGAAAAGCTGAAAGTGGCCAACTATGCCATCGACAGCGGCGGCACGTTCGAAAACACCCGGGCCAATACCATGGAGGCCTTCCACCTCTTGAAAAAGGATTTCAATCTGCTTTAGGGTGTGCTACAATTCCCGGCATGGAGAGCACGGAATATCTGGAAGGGTTATTGCACCAGTTCAACCTGGGCAAGGGAGCCCCCATTTCCGAGGTCGTGGAGAAATACCTGGAAAAGACGCTGCAGATCAAGTTTCAGCGCATCATCATCAACCAGGACGTGCTGAAGGAGGAGTTCGTGCGCCTGCACGAGGCGTTCCTCAAGATCACGAGGATCTACCAGGCGGCCGACCAGGCGCTGCAAATGGGGATGTTCTCCCAGGACCAGCTCGGCAAGTTCTACTTCAACCAGGGCGTCTATGCGATGTGCAAGGACAATTACCTGCAGGCCGGCGAAAAGTTTCAGGAAGCCTACAAGATCAACAAGCGCAACGTCTACCTCCTCCTGTACATGGGCATCATCCTGATGATCAGGAAAAACCACTATGCGGCGGAAAAATACTTCTCCGAAGCCACCAAGCGCGACCCCAACTACGACGAGGCCTGGTTCTATGCCGCCGAGAATTTCTTCAAGGCCGGCAATTTCAATCTTGCCTTCGAGAACTATGAGATGACCAGGAAACTGAACCCGGCCTACAGTAACATCAGCCAGCGCATCAAGGAGACCCGGGAAGCCATCATCGCCAAACGCCGCGGGAACAAGAAGGATTCCCTGCTGCGCAAGATCGTCAAGTACGTCCGCAACGCCTTCGAGAGGTAGCCCGCCCTATTCTTTCTTCCATTTCACGCCGCCGGGGGTGTCGATGAGGACAATGCCCTGCTTTTTCAACTCGGCGCGTATTTCGTCGGCGCGGGCGAAGTTCTTTTCCAGGCGCGCCTGTTGCCGCAGGGCGATCCTGGCCTCGATCTCAGCCTCCAGCGGGCCGGCATCGGCCTCGCCCAGGACTCCCAGGACGGCATTCAGGCGCTCCACCCAGGCCAGGACCGCGGCGGCGTCGGCCCGGGTCAGGGCATTCAGCCGCGCGTTGACCTCGTGGATCAGGTCGAACATCACCCCCAGGGCGCCGGAGACATTGAAATCGTCGGCCAGGCTGGCGCTGAACGCGGCCAGGCTCGCCCTGATAACGGCGGCCAGCTCCGGATCCGCCTCGCCCTCAGCCTCCACGTTCTTCAGGGAAAACACGAAGTTCTTGACCCGGGCCAACGCCTGGCCGGCCATTTCCAGCCCCTCCAGGGTGAAATTGAGCAGCTTGCGGTAGTGGGTGGAGAGGAGCAGGTAGCGCACGGCCATGGGGTCGCAGCCGCGCCCCAGCAGGTCGCCCAGGGTGTAGAAATTTCCCAGCGACTTGGACATCTTCTTGTTGTCGATCACCAGGTGCTGGCAGTGCAGCCAGTAGTTGACGAAAGCCTGGCCGTTGGCGGCCTCGGACTGGGCGATCTCGTTCTCGTGGTGCGGGAAGATGTTGTCCACCCCCCCCATGTGGATATCGAAATGCGGCCCCAGGTACTTCATGCTCATGGCCGAGCACTCGATGTGCCAGCCCGGGCGCCCTTCGCCGAAGGGGGCCGGCCAGGAGGGCTCGCCCGGCTTCCTGCCCTTCCACAGGACGAAGTCCTGGACCGCCTCCTTTTCGTACTCGTCGGCGTCGACGGCCGCCGATGCGCCGGCCTTGAGGCTGGCACGGTCGAGGTTGGCCAGGCGGCCATATTCCTTGAAGCGCTCGATGCTGAAGTAGACCGATCCATCCCTGACGTAGGCGAACCCCTTCTCCAGCAGCACGGCGATCAGCTTCAGCATCTCCGGGATGTGCTCGGTGGCGCGCGGATAGACATCGGCCGGCAGCACGTTCAGGGCGCGCAAGTCGGCGTGGAAGGCGTCGATGTACTTCTGCGTCACTTCGGCCAGCGGCATGCCGAGTTCGTTGGCCTTGCGGATGGTCTTGTCGTCGATATCGGTGATGTTCATCACGTGGCGCACGCGGTAACCGGAATGCAGGAAGACACGCTTGACCAGGTCCTCGAAGACATAAGAACGGTAATTGCCGATATGCGGGTAGTCATAGACGGTCGGGCCGCAGGTGTAAAGACCGACGTTTCCCTTTTCTATTTCGCGGAACTCCTCCAGGCGGCGGGTCAGGGTATTGTAGAATCTCATGTTCACTCTTCCTTTTTTTTGCGGCAGCGGGCCTCGGCATACCAGCGCACCTGCTTGCAGAAACGGTCGAAGACGGCGACGTCGGCGTTGGTCCAGCGCGTGCGGCTCAGGGCCCGCTTCAGCGAGCGATGAAAGAGCCCGTTCTCGGGCTCGCGCACTTCCAGGCTTTTCATCAGGTCCCAGATGTTGTCGGTGATGCGCTCGAAGGCCCTTTTCTCGGCCATGCGCGGCAGCTCTGGACCGCGGCCGCCCTCGCTGGCCGCCTTGAACAATTCGTAGACGACCACCATCACGGCCTGCGAGAGGTTGAGCGAGGGGTAGGTGCCGGCCATGGGGATGCGGATGAAGTAGTTGGCCAGCTGGCTTTCGTTGGTGCTCACCCCCTTGTCCTCGCGGCCGAAGACCAGGGCGATCTTTTCGCCGCTTGCGGAAGCGGCGATCTGCGCCGCCGCCTGGGCCGGCGTCAAAAAATCCCGCTTCCACTTGCCGGCCTTGGCCGTGGCCAGGAAGACCTGCGAGATTCCCTGCAGGGCGTCGGAGAGGGTGGGGAATTCGCGCGCGGCGGCGATGATCTCCTGCGAGCGGTAGCCCATCTTTTTCTGCTCGGCCTCCTCGCGAAAGGGGACGGGGTTGACCAGACGCAAATGG
>JAQUQF010000139.1 GCA_028749105.1 Acidobacteriota bacterium
CCTGGCTTGGAACCTCGGGTGCGGCGGCGGGCAGCGGCTGGGTTTTGCGCGATCCGAAGGTAAGCGCATACGCCCAGGTAAATTCCGCACCCAGGAGAAAAATCTGGGCCGAGTAATACACCCACAGCAGCATGACGACCAGCGAACCGGCGGCACCGAATCCTGATGTCAAGCCGCTCTTGCCGATGTAGAGTCCGATCAGGAATTTCCCGATCGTAAAGAGCACGGCGGTCACGGCGGCGCCGATCCACACGTCGGCCCAGGCCACTTTCACCCGCGGCATGACCTTGTAGATCAAGGCAAACATGGTCGTGATGATCACGAAGCTGACCAGGAAATCGACGACCCTCACCAGGATTTCCCAATCCGAGAACAGCGGCCCCCACAATTTCCCCAGTACGGCCAGCGCTGCACTGACCACCAGCGACACGATCAGCAAAAAGCCGATGGCCATGATCATGCCGAAAGAGAGCAGGCGCGCGCGCAGCAGACTCCAGATCCCGGCCCTGTTCCTTTTGGACACGCGCCATATGCGGTCCAGCGCATCCTGCAATTCGGCGAACACCGATGTCGCTCCGATCAGCAGCAGAATCCCCCCGACCAGCAGGGCGGCGACGCTTTCGGCCGGCTGACTCACGCTTTTCAGCAACGCCTGCACGGCGGCGGCGCCCTGCGGCCCGGTCAGGGCCTGCAGCTGCCCGACGATTTCGCCCCGTGCGGCTTCGACGCCGAAAACCAGGCCGGCGACCGATATCACGATCAGCAGCAAGGGAGCGATCGAGAACATGCTGTAGAAAGCCAGCGCCGCCCCCATGCTCTGCGCGTAATCGTCGCCCCAGGAAGATGCCGCGGCCTTGACCAGGATCCAGATGTTTTTTACGGCCATGAACGCTCTTGTTTTGCTCCGCCCGGCGACCGGCTGAAAAACCAGTTTTGCCTATGCCGTGATTGTAAGGAAAACGACTGAAAAATTCAATGCCCGCCCGGGAACTCATTTTGGAGATTTTTCGATTTGACAAAAAGCGCCGATGTTTTTAAACTTTGTTTTAGAAAATGTCGGAGGAGGCAATCATGAGTGAGAACAAGAAACCGTCCGGCAGCACGGTCCTGCTGGGGGGCATTCTGATCATCGCCGGCGCCCTGGTGCTGCTGGCCAATCTGGACATATTTTCCTTCGATTTCCACCTGGGCGACTGGTGGCCCGTCATCCTGATCGTCCTCGGCGTGGTGCACCTCGTCGACAACCGCAACCTGTTCGACTTCTCCGGGCTCTTCCTCACCCTGCTCGGCGGCGTCTTCCTGGCGGCCGCGCTCAACGCGATCAACTGGGGCGACGTCTGGCAATGGTGGCCGGCGGTGCTGATCCTGCTGGGCATTTCCATCCTCTTCAAGGGCAAGCCGGCGATGCTGCCGGGAAGCGCCCGCACCGGCCCTCCCTGCGGCGATGCCAGCCTGCACGTCAGCAACATCCTGGCCGGCAGCGACCGCCGGGTCACCAGCCAGGAGTTCAAGGGCGGCGACGTCGCCAACATCCTCGGCGGCGTGGAGATCGACCTGCTCGAGGCCAAGCTGGCCCCGGGAGAATGGCTGCTCACCGTCTCTTCGGTGCTGGGCGGCGTCGAGATCCGCGTGCCGCGCGACTGGAACATCGAGGTCCAGCCGACCACCATGCTGGGCGGCGTCGACGACCACTCGCGCCAGAATCCCGGCGCCGCGGGCGGCAAGCTGGTCATCAAGGCATCGGCCCTGCTCGGCGGCATCGAGATCAAGAATTAGAAAAAAACCTTCGTGACGCGTGACGCGTGACATGGAAGAAATTAAATTCCAAGCACCAAATTCCAATGTCCAAAACGAAAGCCATTTCAGTTTCTTGTCTTTGTTTGGGTCATTTGGTCATTGGTGCTTATTTGGAATTTGGATTTTGGTATTTGGAATTTTAGTCTTCCGATCGCTTCTATTCTTCCCGTTTACCGTAAACCGTCTACCTTATACCGAGTATCGATCGATTACATCTTAGCTAAATCTATAACCCTTTGCATCACCCTCATGGCGTTGCCGCCCCAGATCTTGGCGATATCCCGCTCGCTGTAGCCGCGACGAGCCAGTTCAATGGTGATGTTCTTCAGCTCGGTGACATCGCGGCAGTCGGCCAGGCCGCCGCCGCCGTCGAAGTCGGTGCCGATGCCCACGTGGTCGATGCCGATGAGCTTCACGATGTGGTCGATGTGGTCGACGGCATCCTTGACGAAGACGGGCGGCTGCGGAAAACGCTTTTCCAGGGCCTCGTATTCCGCCTCCACCTTGTCGTGTTCACTTTTGTCCTTGATGTTCCCCCAGCCGCCGTACGTCTCGTCGATCTTCCTGTGGAGCGCTTCGAAGGCCTGCTCGCGCGCCGGGTCGGCCGGCGGCTGCTTGACGTAGTCGTTGAGAATGCAGAGCTGGATGACGCCGCCGTTCTTCTTCAGCGCCAGCAGCATGTCGTCGCTCAGGTTG
The DNA here is from genome assembly GCA_028749105.1 of Acidobacteriota bacterium. Classification (GTDB taxonomy): domain Bacteria; phylum Acidobacteriota; class Aminicenantia; order UBA2199; family UBA2199; genus UBA2199. The sequence continues at coordinate 2,494 of JAQUQF010000139.1, forward strand.
CGCGGGCGGGCGGGGAGGGGGCGGGCGCAGGAGTGCGAGGCCATGACCGGCGCCCGGGTCAGCGCCAGCACGTCAAAGAACGAACGGTCGGAGATGTGCGAGACATCGATCATGACTCCCAGCTCGTTGAGCCGCCGCACCACCTGCCGCCCCCACTCGCTCAGGCCGCGATCCTCGGGGTCCTTGCGGTCGGTCGCGGAGTCGCAGATGTCGTTGTCGGCGGTGTGGGCCAGGGTGACATAGCGCACGCCACGCTTGTGGAAATAATCGATCAAGGCCGGGTCATGGCCCAGGGCGTAGCCGTTCTCCATGCCGATGAAAATGGCCCGCTGGCCCCGCTTTTCCAGGCGCCGGGCGTCGTCCGGGGTCAGCGCCCGTCCACACAGGTCGGGATATTTCCCGTACATCGCATCCATGGCATCGAGGATGGCCACGGCCTTCTCTCTGGCCGCTTCATGCCCTTCCGGCGTGCGCGGCCCCTGGCCGACAAAAACCGCGAAAAAGGAGGCGTCGAGGCCGCCGGCCTTCATGCGCGGCAGGTCCTGGCAGCCGCTGCCGCGTTCGCCGGTCCTGTGGTACTGACCGATATCCCAGCCTTTTTCCAGGAGCTTGAACGGCGTATCGCAATGGGTGTCCATGGTCAGGACCCGGGCATGCCAGCGCAGGGCCTTGCGGACAAGGGAGGTCTCCACAGCGGGGAGAAATGCCGCAACGGCAAGAATAACGATGGGCAAGCGTATGATCTTCATGGAGGCACCTCAGGCAGTTATACTGCAAAAAACGCGATTTGGTTTGCATTTCCGGCGCCCGCCTTCTTTTTGCGCAAAAAATGCCCCTGTGCTATAATTTTTTCATGCTGGATACCAATTTCATAAGGAACAACCTGGAACTGGTCAGAAAGAAAGTCGAGGCCAAGGGCGTGCCCTTTGCCGAAGACCGCTTCAGCGCCATGGACCTGCGCCGGCGCCAGCTTCTCTCCCGCAGCGAGGAGCTGAAGAGCCAGAAGAACAAGCTGGCCAAGGAAACCGGCTACCTGAAAAGGAGCGGCGCCCCGACGCGCGAGATGGAGCTCCAGTCCATCGAGCTGTCCAAGCAGATCGGCAACGGGGAAAAGGAACTGGCGGCGCTCGAGGCCGAGTTCCACGAGTTTTTGCTCAGCATCCCCAACCTGTTCCACGACTCGGTGCCGGTGGGCCACGACGCCGGGGCCAACGAGATGGTGCGCGAGCAGGGCGACAAGCCGGTTTTCGACTTCACGCCGCGCCCGCACTGGGAACTGGGCGAGAACGCCGGCACCCTCGATTTCGCCCGCGCCGCCAAGATTTCGGGGTCGCGCTTCGCCATCTATTTCGACGGCCTGGCCAGGCTGGAGCGCGTGCTGATCCAGTTCATGCTCGACGTGCATACCAGCGAGCACGGCTACCGTGAGGTGCTGCCGCCCTTCCTGGTCAACGACGCCAGCCTGATCGGCACCGGTAACCTGCCCAAGTTCAAGGCCGACCTCTTCAAGATCGAAGACTACAATCTCTATCTGGTCCCCACCGCCGAAGTGCCGCTCACCAACATCCACCGCGACGAAACCCTGGATGAAGAACAGCTGCCAATCAAGTACGCGGCCTACACCCCCTGCTTCCGCAGCGAGGCCGGCTCGCACGGCAAGGACATCCGCGGCCTGGTGCGCCAGCACCAGTTCAACAAGGTTGAACTGCTGAAATTCACCACCCCGGACCAATCATACGGCGAACTGGAGAAGCTGACCGCCGACGCCGAGGCCATCCTGCGCAAGCTGGGCCTCCCCTTCCGCACGGTGGTCCTGTGCAGCGGCGACATGTCCTTCTCCTCGGCGAAGACCTACGACATCGAGGTCTGGATGCCGGCCCGCGCCGATTTCCTGGAGATCTCCTCCTGCTCGAACTTCGAGAGCTTCCAGGCGCGGCGGGCGCACATCAAGTACAAGGGCCGGGACGGCAAGAAGGACTACGTCCATACCCTGAACGGCTCGGGACTGGCCATCGGCCGCACCGTGGCCGCCATCATGGAAAACTACCAGACCGCCGACGGCCGCATCCGCATCCCCGCCGCCCTGCGCCCGTACTTTCCCGGCCGCGAACTGCTGTAATGCCCTATTTCACGTGCACGCTGGTCGACGAGCAGGGGCACTTCCGCGAGCGCGAGTACTTCGCTGACGACCGGGCCGAGGCCGTCGCCGCCATGGCCGGCCTGGATGAGAAGCTGGTCCGCATCCGCCGCCTCTGGTTCCGCGACATTTCGCTGAAGCGCCTCTTCAAGAGGAAGATCGGCACCACCGAGTTCCTGCTCTTCAACCAGGAGCTGATCACCCTGCTCAAGGCCGGCATCCACGTGATCCGCGCCCTGGAGATCATCATCGAGAATACCCGCAGCGGAGTGCTGCGCGAGATCCTGGCCAAGGCGGCCGGCAACATCCGCAACGGCATGGAGGTTTCCGAGGCCTTCGCCTCCTCCCAGCTCCCCTACCACACGATCTACAAAGCCTCGCTGCTGGCCGGCGAAAAGAGCGGCCACCTGGAGCAGGTGCTGGAGAAATTCAACATCTACCTGGGCAAGATCAGCAGCCTGCGGCGCAAGACGGTCAGCAGCCTGACCTACCCGGTCATCCTGCTGGTGTTCATGTTCTCCATGGTGCTGGTGATCTCGATCTTCGTCATCCCCAAGTTCTCCGAATTCTTCGCGAGCATGGAAGCCGATCTGCCGGCCATGACGCTGTTCTTCATCGAGACCACCCGCTTCCTCAAGGAGAACATCGCCTGGTTCACGGCGGTGCTGCTGCTGGCCTACGCCGGCGTCCGCCTGCTCGAGCGCCTGAACCCCAAGGTGATCCTCATCGACCAGTCCAAGCTCCGCGTCCCTTTCCTG
>JAQUQF010000140.1 GCA_028749105.1 Acidobacteriota bacterium
TTTATCGGGACGTTGCCTATTTGGGAGTGTTCCTGCTTGCTCCCTTAGATGCGGTAAAAAGCATTTTGCCTTCCAAAAGAATGCATCCGTTTCGCTTGACGCCCTGGCATGGCATCGTCACCATCACTGTTTCCGAATATAAAGACAGCGATATCGGCCCATACAATGCCGTATCGATCGGCGTTCCTTTTGTGCTGGACAAGGCTTCTCCCGTTTTCACAGGCATTCTGCGCAAACCCCCGGAAGTTCCCATGATCTATCTAATTCATCTGCCGGTCACGACAGAAATAGCTCGTGATACGGGAGTTGCGGTGGCAAATTTCCCCGAATCTTTGGCAGACATCGGTTTAAAAAGCGATGACCAGTGGGTAAACTGCAACGCCGACGCAGAAGGAAAGAATATTTTGCGCTTGTCGGCCCGGAAGCTGGATCTCAGCCCTCTTCCCAGGCAACGCGTGTACACCATTACCTTGCAACAAGATCGTTTGCTGCGGTCAGAATTAAACTATAGCGGAAGCGGAGCCGGAATTTCAAGGAAAGCGTCGGATGTCAGGCTGGAGTTTGGCGAACACCCGATTGGCTTGAAACTGAAAGAACTGAAATTGGGCCGGGTGCTTCACTATCAATATTACCCGGCGGGACAGGCCGTGCTGTCGATGGTCAGTGAGAGTTATCCCATCTGAACCCAGTGCCCCAAGCGTAGCATTTGGGAATCGATCTTTCTTTGGAATTTGTTTTTCAAAGAATACAGTTGACTGCATTTATATGCTGCCGATAAGACCATTATGGCGGGATCGCGAAATACCATGCCTTCTTGCGCTATAATATGGAGATGGAGGCCAGAATGAAAAAGAACATGGGAAGCGTGGACCGTGCCCTGCGCCTGGTGGCGGCCGTGGCGTTCGTTATCCTGATCGTTCTCAAGGTCTTTACCGGGACGCTGCTGATCGTTCTTGGCATCTTGGCGGCGATGTTCCTGATTACCTCGGCACTCGGTTTTTGTCCGCTCTACGTGCCCTTAGGGATATCGACGATCCCCAAGAAAAAAGAGTAGCCCGGGTCCGCTCAGGCCCTATGGGGACAAGGGCGTCCCCATCGCCCAAGCTAGCTCCTTTTCTTTTTTCGCCCCGTTCTCGGCGCTGTGCGGCCGGGGCCGAAGTATTTTTCGCTGCGGTAGCGCAGCCAGACCCGCAGCACCTGAGGGATCTTTTTCTTTTGCTCCCGGGAAAGGTTCTCATACTGCTTCATGGCCATGTCGCGGTGGGTGCGGCAGGCAGGATTGCGATGGGCGTCCCAGTACGAGCGGGCCAGGCGGATCAGGCGGCAGGTCTCCTTGACGGGATCGACTGTGCTGGACATGGGAAAATGATACCATATGCGGCCGGGCATTATGAGGGATAGTGGCGCAATGTGAGGAATTCGTGGGGTTTAGGAAGAGGCATTTGCTCTTTTTTTGATATTTCCATAAAATCCAGTCATGGATTTAAACCTGAAAGTTAAGTTCGAGGAACTTTTCGCCAGGTATTTCCCCGGAGCGGAACTGCCCCTGACCTTCTACTATGCCAACGAGCCACCCGCGGGGATGAAGGCCGCGCCGGCAAGCAAGGGCTGGCATTGCTTCGTGGCTGACCTGACCACGGTCAGGAAAGGAAAATCGCTCTGCGTGGACGAGCCGGCGCTGGGCTGCGGCAAGCGTTTCTGCGGCTTCCCGGTGCCGCAGCGGCCGAATTTCGAGTATTTCCTCTCCTGCGGCATTCCCGGGAAAATGGAAGGAGAGCGTTACAAGAAGACGCCGGAAATCGTGAAACAGATGATAGAGAAATGGCCCGACTGGCAGGCGCCGGCCAGGTATCTCGTCCTGAAACGCTGGGACAAGCTCGTGGAGACAGACCTGCCGGAAGCGGCCGTCTTTTTCGCCAAGCCCGACATACTCTCCGGCCTGTTTACCCTGGCCAACTATGAGGAGACCGACTTGTTCGGAGTGATCGCCCCATTTTCAGCGGGTTGCGGCACCCTCATCCAGTACCCGTTCCTCGAAAACCAGAAAGCCAATCCGAAGTGCGTGCTGGGCATGTTCGACGTGTCGGCCCGCCCGTGCGTCGCGGCGGACGAGCTGACCTTCGCCGCGCCCATGAAAAAAATCACGCGCATGATCGCCAACCTCGAGGAGAGCTTCGTGATCACCCGTTCCTGGGACAAGGTGATGCGGCGCTTGAAAAATGCCGGCCAGGAATAGGCTAACCTGCATGAGACGCTGCTTCATGCTTTTGCTTTTTCTGGCGTTGCTGCCCGGCCCGGCCGCAGCCGGCAATGGCATCCATCTCCCGGGCCCCGGCCCAATCGCGGAGCCGACGATCGATTACCGCACCCGCGTCTGGTCCGACACGCGGCCGCAGATCAATCTGACCCATGTCTTCGCCGGCGAGATCAACCGCCGCGGCAAACCGGTCGGCTTTCATTCCCGTCCCGGCGGCATCGATCCCCAGGGCAGCGGCATCGTGCGCATCGTCGACAAGCCCAATCGCGCGGGCATCTACACCGCCATGGTCTGGATCGGCCGCCGCAGCCGCACCAAGTTTTCGACCCTCTATCCCGACCGCCTGACCCGGGCTCAGGTGATCGGGGTCATCCTGGATGCGTATCACCGGGGCCAGCGCCGCGGCGAGCGCTTCCGCGGTCCCTCGGGCCACGGCTTCACCGTTGAGGGCTACGTCCAGAACGGCCGCATCAGTACCGCCTATCCCATTTATTCTCGCTGACAGGAGATGACCATGTCCTACCGATTCTATCGCGATGACCACGGCGATCTCAGGGCGGAGACGGGCCGCGGCCTGCGCCTGCTCGGCCGTTTTCTGGAGGCCGACATCCAGGGCAGTCGCGGGATCTGTGACGAAGTGCTGGCGGCGCTCGACGACATTGCGGCCGGCAAGAGGAAGCGCTGGCGCATGACCGGCAATGCCCACACCCTGACCATCAGCAAGCGTCGGGCGCGCATCCATGCCGAATTCGGCCGTGCCGCCGACCTGGTGCTCTCCCCGACCGTGTTGCGCCTGGCCCTGTTGGACTGGCAGGCGCTGCTGGAGAACGCCTCCCGCCATCGTTCCCGCTAGCCGGGCTGCCGTCAGCGCCGCGGCGCCGATTTTGCCCGGGCCCGATTTTGGGTTATAATCGAACTTCAGTCTGAAGCCATTTTCCCGGCGGTGCATGGCGCCGCATCACCATGGAGCCTTCAAAGTGGATCATACCAGGGAACTGGGGCAGGCCCCGGTCGGCAAACTACTCTGGAAATACTTCGTCCCCGCCATCATCGGCGTGCTGGCCAATACTCTCTACAATCTCGTCGACCGCATCTACATCGGCCGCGGCGTGGGGGCGCTGGCCCTCTCCGGCCTGACCGTCACCTTCCCGATCATGATCGTTGCCATGGCCTTCGGCATGCTGGTGGGCATGGGCTCCGCTTCGCTGGTATCGATCCGCCTGGGGGAGGGCAAGCGCGAAGAAGCCGAAAAAATCCTCGGCCACGCCTTTGTCCTGCTGGTGGGCATCTCGCTGGCGCTCACCGCCCTGGGCCTGCTGCTGCGCGACCCCGTCCTGTCCCTGTTCGGAGCCGGGCCGGAAACGCTGGGCTATGCCCGCGATTACATCACCATCATCCTTCTGGGCAACGTCTTCCAGGGCATCGGCTTCGGCATGAACAACCTGATCCGGGCCGAGGGCCATGCCCGGATCGCCATGGTCACCATGATACTGGGCGCCCTGCTGAATATCCTGCTCGACCCGCTCTTCATCTTCGTCTTCAAGATGGGGGTGGCCGGCGCGGCGCTGGCCACGGTGATCTCCATGGCCGTCACCAGCTTCTGGGTGCTGATCCATTTCACCGGCAGAAAAAGCCTGCTGCGGCTGCGGTCGAAGAATTTCCGCCTAGACAGGCGGATCGTGCGCGAGATCCTGGCCATCGGCATGGCGCCGTTCGCCATGCAGCTGGCCGGCAGTCTCATCCATGCCTTGTTCAACATCCAGCTGATCCGCTACGGCAGCGACGTGGCCGTCGGCGCCATGGGCATCATCAACGGCGCGGGCATGATGGTGGTGTTCTGCGTCATCGCCATCAACATGGCGGCCCAGCCGATCATCGGCTTCAATTACGGGGCCAGGCAGTTCCAGCGGGTCAAGAAGACCCTGAAGATCGCCCTGATCGCCGCCACGGCCATCACCACGGCCGGGTTCGTCGCGGTGCAGGCGTTCCCCGCGGCCATCATCGGGCTCTTCAACCGCAGCGATCCCCGCCTGCTCGCGGTCGGGGTGCGGGGCATGCGGATCATTCTGGCGGCGTTTCCCGTGGTCGGCTTCCAGGTGGTCAGCTCCAATTTTTTCCAGGCCATCGGCAAGGCCCGGACGGCGATGCTCCTGAACATGCTCCGCCAGGTGATCCTGCTGATCCCGCTGGTGATGCTGCTGCCGCTGGTCCTGAAGATCGACGGCGTCTGGCTGGCCGGGCCAGTGGCGGATATCACCGCGGCGGCCATAACCGCCGTGGCCATTCGCCGGGAAGTGAACCGCTTGAATCGCTGGCATCGCCAGGAGATCGGGATCCCCGAACCGGAAGGGCTGGGCCCCGACAGCCGGCACTGGTAGAACCGGGTGGGCGGCACCCCTGGAATGGAGCGAAGAGCTGTTTAGTTGACGGGCACGGGCACGGCTTCGCCCGCCGGTAGCTCCGCCGCCGGGATCTCGACCTCCGGCACCGGGCTCTCAACGGCGACGTGCTCCTTTTTCCAGCGCCCCTCGCAGGTCTTGCAGAGCTCGGTGATGTTCTTCAGTTCCCTGGCCTGGGGCACGGAACCCTGGAAGATCTCGTCCGTTTTGCGGGTATTGATGTGCTGGCAATCCTGGTACAGGTGAAAGCGCGTTCCCGATTTGGTCCAGTAGACATGCTCGGCGCCGAGCGACTGGACCTGCTCGATCTGCTGGGCGTACTCCTCCTGCGACGGCGGGTTGAAGTCGACGCCGGTCAGGCCGGCGATCAGCAGGGCGACAACGGCGATGCCGCCGACCAGCCCTTTTTGCTTTCCCTTCAAATCCTTGTTGGTGAAGATCAGGATGACCAGAGGCAGGAAGGCGATGACGGCGATGATCGCTCCCAGCTGGTTCTGGATGAAGAAGCGGAACTTGTCCTTCTCCGAAGCCGGGTCAAAGCGGTTCGCCTTCTTCCACAGCAGCGAGCCGATGACGGCGAAGATCAGGTCGGCCACGATCAGGGCGATGAGCCATGCCATCTTGATCGGCGGCTTGCGCAGCATGAGGATCGCCCAGACCTCGAGGCCGATGGCCACGATCCAGGA